>JAFRYG010000141.1 GCA_017441205.1 Pseudomonadota bacterium | reverse complement strand
ATGACGAGTGGAATATGAATGGCTTCTGTCCTGAGATTATTGTAGTCCGGTGCAGAACCGCGATCACCCAGATCCATGCCGTGATCGCCGGTCAGAAAGATGATTGTATCATCAAACCAGGGTTCATTCTGAATAGATTCGATAAATTCGCGCAGAACATCATCATCATAGTGCATTGTATTATAGATCTTTTGTATGAGTTCTTCGCTGTCTGTTACCCGAAGATTTTCCTCCCTCAGATGGAAGGGCATGTGATTCGAAATGAGAAATGTCGTCAGGACAAACGGCTTGTTTGGATCGCGTTCTGATTTGAGCCAGTGTGCAATATCGTGCATGACGAGCCGATCGCGTTCGTCGTTTTCTGGTTTGAAGGATATTTCGTCATACCAGCGAACCAGCCATGGCCTTTGGTTATCCCAGTCCGGATCCGAACCACCAAAAAAAGCGGTCTGATAACCGTGTTTTCTCAGTGTATTGACAAATGATTCCAGTTGATTGGAGGTATAGGCTTTGGCAACTGTTTTGTTCGAATGGGGAAGCAGACTGGTATGGAGAGCCATAAAGGCTGCGATTGTCGGGTGTCCGTTTGTGTAGTAATCCGTATAGTAGGCAGCATTCTCACTCTGTGCAAAGCGATTGAACCAGGGCGTTGCTTCGAATGTTTCATGAGGATTGAACAGCGTCAGACTCTGTGCCCTGAATGATTCAAAAACAATGATGAGAATGTTGTAGGTTTTGTCGGGTTTGGGACATTCGCCATTGTAGTGTCTGAGCCATGGTCTTTGGGGATCTGTCATGACCCATGGCGCATGGTTGTACCGGGACCAGTTCTGTTGTGCATCTGCCAGGCGTTCGGGCATATTGTCTGGAAAATGCCGCCCCAGGTTCCAGGTTCTGATGGTTTCCATGATCAGAATTACCGGTGGTGCAACTTTGGCTTGCCGATTTTTGGAACCAAACAAATCGGTTCTCAGCAGAATCGGCAAAAAGACAAAGCTAATAAAAATGCAGCCAAAAATGGCCCATTGCAGCCAGCGTCCGAAACGTTTGGGCATGGGAATGCGGTATCCCGCCAAAATACAGGAAACCAGGAATACAGCTGGTATACCGAGAAGCCATAACGAAAGATTGGAACCACCAGGATCTGTGGCTAACAGATCCCAAAGAGCATCCGGAACGCCTTGGCTCAACACGTAAGTACGCAAAAAATCCGGCGAGATATGCATGTTGCAAAAACGCAGGATTTCATTGTCGACATGCTCGTACAACAGCGATAAAGCCAGAAGCACTGCACATATCATCTGAAATATTCTGTGGCGCCAGGGTTTGTCCTCGCTGCGAATCAGGAGACTGACAAACATGAACGGCGCACAAATGACCGTTAGCCCAAAGGTCATGTAAAAGATGGCATGTGGCATATAACGCCATATGTCCATCACATAATCGGTTGCATACGGGGTTGGCCGAAGGAACAAAAAAAGTGTCAGAATGAGTCCGCAAATCCAGGCCATGAGCCACATCATGATATAATCATGAAACGATTTGCTTTTTGTTCCTTCAAGCCATTTAAAATAACGATTCAAACCCAGGGCTTCCTTTATTTATCCCTATCCATTGTAACCACGGCCAAATATTTCGGTTGCACTGTTCTTATCATTGTCATCCGAGAACAGGAAAATATGCTTTCCTTCGGCAGTACATCCGAGAGCCGGGCTGTTCTGCGGTCCGTCTGATATCCGATTGACTTTGCTTTCCTCATTGATTTTCATTTCGCTTGAGACAACTCTTCGCTGAATATCATTGGCATTGAGGGCTTTGGCTGTCCAACCGAATACGGCTTTGTTGCTGTCAGCTACGCAAACAACCGGATCCACTGCATTTTCGCCGGACCCCGCCAGCGTTGTGTCCTTGAATATCTCTTTGCCGTCCTTGTCAAATCCGCGGGCCATGATGAGGAATTTCCCGTTTTTGTCATTGTCATCTTCGTATGCAATGAAGAACGTTCCCGAGGCATTCATGCCGATCGAGGGATTGTACTGCTGGCCGGCTGCAACCGTGTTGACGGTAAATTGACTGATGCGATCCGTGCCGTCGGCATTGAATCCCTTGGCATATATCTGATATGTGCCATTGCCGTCACTGTCATCCTGCCAGGTCACGACGAATGTTCCGTCATCAGCAATAGCAACATCCGGCGCTTTGCGGGCTCCTTCCGCTTTTTCCATTACGTTGCGGTCATGGAACAGCTCGCTGCCGTCTGCATTAAATCCGCGAATGAAAACTTGGGGGGTGTTTTGTCCTGCTGATTCATCGTGCCATGCGACGACAAATTTTCCATCCGGAGCCATGGCGATGGATGGCGTATATTGCATGCCATCGGTCACCGTGTTGACGACTTTGGACGCAAAACGTTCATTGCCTTTGGCATCGAAACCGCGCATGTATATTTCGGATGTATTTTTGTTGCCGTTGTCTTCTTCCCAGACGACGACAAAATTCCCATCCTTATCCATGGCCACGTCGGGATGGCGCTGGCTGCCGGCTGTATTGGAATTTACTGTAAATTGCTTGACATCCTCACAGCCGCCGGCACAGAAAATGCGCCCTTCAATATCGTAGTTGCCATCGCCGTCGTCTTTGTTCGAATCGTCCTGCCAGACTGCGACAAATGCACCCGTCGTGCGGTTGACGGCAATCGCCGGCACATATTGGTTGCCGGCACCCTTGTCATTAATACTGCGTATATTAAAGGTAATATTGTTGTCCGTCGTGTATTTGTAGTCGATCGGTTTTGAAAAATCGAGGGCAAACTCATAGGTGTGATTGGGCACAGTGGCCTTGGCGGAGTAGTAACTGCTGCAGTGCATTTTGCCTTTCTTCTGATAGGAATCAAGGACGCTGACGGTCTTTGCCGAAACGTTATTCACAAGTTTGCCGTCTTCGGTTTTCTTGTTTTTGGGGTCGATCGTGAGCATGTGCAGCCAGCCATTGCCGGCATCGGCGGCATGTGCGCATGGACAGGAGGAACCAGAGCAGGGCTTTTCGCATTGATAATCGACGAGTGATTCGTGTACCTGGTTGCCGTTATAGCCTGCACGATAGCGATGTTCGACACCACATACGTGACCGCCCGCTGCGATGATGACATTGGAATGGCGCGCAGCAAGTTCCGAAAAGACCTCACCGCCCGTTGCGCCCAATGTCGTGTAGCGGATATCGCCGCCGCCAGAATATTTCCCGTCTTCGGCTTTGGTGGCGCCGCGCGTCAGATAGCCGTGCGTCGTGATGATGACGTAGCGGTCCTTTAATTCTGTTTGAATCAGATTGTCTGCCCAGCACAAAACATCCTTACGGGGCGCATACTCCAGGGCAATGACAGCAAATTTCAGATTGCCGACCTCGAAGGTCGCATACATGTTGCCCGTTGAATAGAACCCATGGAACCAACTGCTGTCCTTGTAGCCGTCCTTGATATATTTGTCGTTAAAATACTTGCCGAACAGTGTGCGCGAATGCCCTGGACTGCTCTGACCGCTGTCGCCTTTTTTGTACTCATGATTACCCGTCGCAATCGAATAGGGAATGCCTGCCTTGGCGAGTACATCGTGGGCCGCAATGGCTCGCTTGAACTGGGTATTTGTATTGTCATTGGTGACGTCGCCCATGTGCATTATGAATCGGATATTCTCTTTTTTCTGGTTTTTGACGATCCAGTCCGTCTGCTTCTTATAGATGCCATTATTGGTTCTCGTGTAGTTCTGCGTGTCGGGCAACATGATGAGTGAAAAAGGTTCGCAGTCATCCCCGCAGGCATAATCGCATTTGGCCGGATTGCCCACGCAAATCTTGCCAAATTCGCATGTTTCCTGAAGTTTCCAGACAAAACAGCCGGATTCTTCCTTTTGGCATCCATAAATTTCAGTGCCACCGCATTTGGTTTCGCCTTCCTGGCATTCATTCGTGCATCCGGGAACGCATTGGACGGTCGCTTCGTCGCAGGTCATGTCCTCCTGACAGACTTCGGTCGTATTCCACGCGGCACAGCCATCCGCATCGGGCACGCATTCCGCAATCCCATTGATGGCACATTTCTTTTCGCCGGCCGTACATTTTTCTGCGCATTCGACGCATTTCAATGATTCGCGGTCGCATTTGCCCCCCGATGCAGCACAGTTCTCCTGCACTGCCCAGTCGAGACAGTCATCGGCGTTTTTCTTGCAAATCTGCAATTCGCTGCCTACGCACCTGAGAGAGTTCGCCACGCAGATGTCGCACGATTGCTTCACATTGGCGCAGTCCTCATCGCCTTCGTTACAGGGAGTTTCCTGCACTTCCTCTGGGTCTTCGACCTCATGCTTTTCTGCACCCAAATCTTCTTCCTTGGTGTGGTCGGTCGTGTTGTTGTCTCCCTCTTTCGAGTCCTTGGCATCCGGATTTTCTCCGCCTGTATCTCCGTCGCATTCCGCGCCCTTGCACTGCTGTTCGGAACTGATGGTATCTTCATTGCAGCCATATATGCATAATGCAGTTAACAAAACACCAAATAATAATTGTTGTTTTTTCATAAGCGGTACCTCTCTTTTTGGGGGACTTTCCGCTATGCCCTGCGGGCATACGCGTCAATGGTGCATCGCTATTGGCTGCGCCAATACGCGCTGCAGGCTTTTGGGTGATTATAAGCCGAGTCCGGGGCCAGATGCAAGATACGGAATTCCTCGTTTTGAAAGAGTTTCAGGCATTTTTGTTACGACCATATGCCCCCCCACGTAGTCACTTCATCGTAAACCTACATGTAGCATAATGTGGTTTTACAATTCTTGCAGGTAACAATGGGTTACCTCTCGTCCCTTCCCGCCCGCCGACTCGCCGTCCAAACCCAAAATACGCACGGTCTTGGCACACTGCCCCCTTTCCGACGTCGATCGTCGTAAAAAAAAGCATCCCGATGTGCCTGGCATGTACAGCGCTTCAGCGTCGCGTCCTGCGTCCAGGAATCATCGACACTGCAAACCGGCCCTCGGTCGTCCGTACATTATGTCGGGCTGCTGTTGTCAGATAAAACCGGATGAATACATACAACACCTCACAGACAGGGAAGGACGATTCCTTCACATCATAATGATGCCATCGAGGGTGCTTTTGTTTCACTCGCATGTACGATTTTTTTGCTGTGTTATGCGAGTGTGGAAATAACGCCCAAATAATTGCAGGAATTGGACTTTCGTAAGCCTATAGGGCTTTTCGTTTAATAGCCCCCAGTTGCGACATCCATTAATCCCCCTGGGGATTGCCCAACAAAGAATTTGGGGAATCTCCTCTGGGGATAATTGGGTTATCCTTTTTGGAACCCCCGGTATTCGTTGCGTTTAAACCGGGGATTACAAACCGTTAAGTCCTGCGGACTTATGAGATTGTTGTTTTAAAACAATGAAAACCATATCTACGCTGGTTAAACATAGCCATTTTGGGGGGTATGTTTAACCACTGTGGATATGCAATGTTCCAAACAATATTGTTTTCATTGCTTTGAGCTTTGAGAATGTATTCAATGCTCCAAGTTCTAAGCTCTAAGACAAGGCTATCCAAGAGCTCACAAAGGACTTTGCCTAAGCACTGAATAATGCGATTCACTTTTAAAAGAGCTGTAAGTTGTAAGCGATCTATAAGCTCACAAAGGACCTTATTTCACCATAGAATAGACTCATGCGCGGCGTATTGCAGATAGCCGCGCACGCAGGGCGTAATGAGCCCGGGGAATGCCCCGGGCGAGTTAGCCCGCGTTCCGAAAGTTATTTCTTTGATTTGGCAACGAACTGAACGATCAAATCGATGGCTTCCGGCACGACATGCTGCGGCTTGTCATATTCATTTATATAGTCCTGGCGCTGCGTGCCCGTGACATGGACCGGCAAAAACAGGTGGCTCACGTTGGGCAGCAGATGGCACTCGATGTTGGGATATTTCTGCGCAGCTTCCTGCCAGGGCGGAAAGTCAATATCCGGATATATCTGGACATCTTTGTCGCCCTGCAGAACGAGCAGCGGCGGCTGTACCTTGTCGATGTGGAGCGAACCGGTCAGCGGGAGGTACGTTTTCCAGTATTCGACGGAGATACTGAGCAGTGTTTGCTTCTGTGGATCGACGTTATCAAAATCCTTGAGCTGTTTGTATTCTGATTCCAACTCGGCTTGTTTTTCGGGTGTGAAGAGTGGTGAAATGGCAGATATTTCCTTTAACTGACGATACATCGAATCCTCAGAACCTTTCAGCGAACCGGCCATGACGATGCCGCCGGCAATTTCGGGATGTATCGATGCAATATAGGGCAGCAGGTTGGCTCCCAGGCTGTGCCCGAGTACGTAGATTCGCGATGAATCCAGTCGATCGTCTTTTTTGGCCAGTTCGATGGCTGCATCGACGTCTTCGAGCACATGCGTCTGAATAGTTCCGGTCATGTCCGGGCCGGTTTTGTCGCCGTGCGTATAGCATCGCTTGTGGTAGCGCATGACTGCAATGCCCTTGTCGGCCAGATCATGCGCAATATCGAGGAAGGGATGGTTGACCGTAATCGTCTCATTCATATCGTTGCATCCACTGCCGTGAACCAGAATGACGACGGGTGGTTTTTCGACATTTTTCGGCAGCGTCAGCAGACCTTTGTTCGGGAATTCCGGTTTGGCTGTGACTGTGATTTCACTTTCGGTCCAGAGTTCGGAGGTTTGCGGGGCAAAGGGATCTTGGGGTTCTTCGGTCAGCAGCTGCGTCCCGGGGGCATTCCCGTCGTTTTGACTAAGTTTGGGATCATAGTGAAATGATTTGGCTTTTCCGTTTTCCAGAAACTCCACATTCAGTTTGAGCGTACCTTTTTCGTGGAGCGCATTATAGACGAACTCGTTCGGTTTTTCGCCTTTGATGACATTGTCGAGTGAAATGAGACGCCCGATGGGGAGAACATCATTGCGCCACTGATTGAGCTTTTGTTCATCCCAGGGAGTATCGTACAGCGCATTGAACTTCATCCAGTCGCCATTTCGGAAGGCATCGGCGAGATTGACGATTTCGGATGTACAGTCTCCGGGACATGATACCAGGGATTCTGGTTTTACGGCACCGAGGAAATAAAACCCCTCCAGTTTTCCCTTTTTGTTAAAGATGGTTCTTATCGCCAATGCGCCATTTTCGAATAAGGCAGTGTTGATTACATGAAGTTGATGATTCTGAATGATGGGGTAACGATAGAGAATCTTCTGAAATGGTCCGAGCGGGGGAATGGATTGTTCCCATACCGTTTTCATTGCATCATTGGTAAGTTTTTTTGCCAGCTTGGCGGGGTAGAGGGAACGGTGTTTATCCCAGCTTTGATGGCGGAAGGTGTGAAGAGCCTGATCGGATGTTTCGAGGGCTTTTTCGACATCGGGAATTCTGGAAAACTCAGTATCTGAAGCGTTTACTGATGTACCGGCATTCGCTGCGGTCAGAGACTCCTTTGGGGTGCTTGAACATGCCGCAGTTATGGTGATTAGGGTTAAAAGTATGCACGTGAGAAATCTTTTCATGT
>JAFRYG010000140.1 GCA_017441205.1 Pseudomonadota bacterium | reverse complement strand
TTGTGCCAAAAGAAAGGGTTTCCCCACACCCCCTTCCTAAAGAAAAGCGTTGTGGGGTGTGTTTTTTGAGGTCTTTCGTTTGGCTGGCAGAATTGCCGATGATGATTTGTTATCTATTCGGGATGGCCATCCTGGAATATTCGGTTTGGAGCAAAAAAAAGCCCAGTTACACGGATCGCATAACTGGGCACAAAACATGGTTCAGGGCTGCCTGAGGTTATCAGGTAACCAATCGATTTGAACCTATGCTTCGTACCCAGCTACGCCACATACCGTCTAACTAAGCCTTTGAAAAATTCTGTGTTGAGTGATTGGCAATGATGCCAGAAAGATTGGCGAAAAATTTTTCGCCGTCGAACGAGAGCAGTTTAGGCACAAAAAATTGTGGATGGCAAGAAAAAATGTAAGTCCAAATGATAAAAAATGCACATTTATGTTGTGATTTATATTGATACGATAACGGACATTAAATCTCTGCAGCGAGCAGTTCTTTCAGCATTCTGACCAACGAGCAGGCCTGATGATACTCCAGGCCATTTGCAATTTTGACCTCGCGGCCATACGAAATGAAAACGGCGTATAGTGGTGTGCCATTGACTTTGACTGTGGATTTCATGGTGACAGCAGTTGTTGGATCTCGCTTGATTATTGTTTTCTTTCCTCTTCGAAATAAACTACGCTCAACGGCGAGTGAATCCTGAGAGACATCGATCCAGGTTTTGGAAAAACATGATGTGATCCCGAAATAGAGCATTATCAGGCCTACGCCCACAAAAATGGTAGCAAACACCAGCAAAAACCAAATGTCAGATTCTGTTCCGGGGTGGTTGTTGACGGTTATCGATGAGGGATCTTGGAACATGCTTAAGAGCATTGGGCAGAAGATTCCCACTGAAATAGCTAGCCAAAGGATGGAGAAGAACAGCATGAATTTGGAAGCCTGGGAGTTTAGCTGCAGAGTTTGGCTATTATCCCACTCCGACGATTTTTGCCAGCTTGCTCCCGGAACGAGATCCAGTTCGTTCAGAGAGTGAATGATTCGAGCGGGCCTCTGTTCCTCTTCTGCCATGGCAAGTCCCTTTTCCACCATTCTGCGCAGAGGACCGGGAAGCTGGCTCAAGCCAGGGATTTCTGAGGCATTGCTGCCAAATCGGTTTTGATCTTCGAAAGGCAGACTATTTCTGTCGGATTGATACTGAGCACCGGCATTGTTTATACCTTTCATAATATCTTCAGTATCAATTTCGACCAGGTCATCTCTGTTTTCGCGCGTCATGCAGGCATGGCACTGCAGGTTGCTTCCACGCAGCTCGTCATTCAGGAGAACTTCTTTGCATTCAGGGCAGATCATGACTTTCATAAGCAATTTCCTTCATCGTGACTAAAAAAATATATATTACTCACAATTATTGCTATTTTTGCAGACGCCGGAGTCACAGGGTGTTTTTGTCATTACACCTTCGATGCATTTTGATAAAACACCATCATTGCATAACGTTGGCATGGTATTGTTACAATCGCCGCAAATATTATTTGGGGCGCAGGAATAGCTGGATGGGCATGCACTGATGGTTACTGTGTTGTTCATGACTGAAGCCAGATAACCTACAGGGTTGGTCGTTCTGCCCACACAGAATTCTTTTTTATCTGTGTCGCAGAACGTACTGTCTTTATTGCATCCGGTAGTTTTGCAATTATATTTTCTGGGTTCAGTGGTCGGGGATTCTCCCCAATAACTATTACCAGACGAAATGATACATTCAGATAAGATCCCTATGCCGTTGGTGTTTTCTTCGCACCGAACTTCGCCGGTTTCGCATACACAGTCCGTATTATTGCTGTTGCATCCATGTTTGCAGGCGTATCGGACATATCCATTTTTTTGTTTAAAGGCGATGAAGCCTCTGTTGGCGCTGGAATTGACGCACATGGTTTTTGTCGAGTCTGCACATCCGGAGGCGGTACATCCTTTGCCGGCCGGGCATGGAAATGACTGTACTCCCATTCCGGAGTTCCACAGACCTCCGACACAGATTGAAATGATACCAGTGCCGCTGGCGTCTTCTTCGCATTTCCAGTCACCGGTATGACACGTGCCGCAGGAAATGTTGCCCTGACTATTACACGAGACGTTATCCTTGCAAGGAACATCCTTATATAATTTCCCGTTGACACATCCATTGATAATTCCGATGCCATCTTCATTGTTTTTGCAGGATTGAGATGGTCCGGATGTATTTATACTGCATTCGCCGCAGTCCGTCATATCCTCATTGCACGAAACATCGCTGCAATCCCTGTAGGTTCCGTTGCTGTAAAAAACTCTGCCGATGCTGCCGTTTCCATAATATCCGCAAACCGAATCATGGCCTTCACAGGCATTGCCGTCATCGTTACATGTACTTCCTTTGGGGCAGGATATTTTTTCGTCGGCATTTGTTGAGCCTTGATTACATAGCATCATATAGGATTTGTCATTCTCGGTCGTGCATATTGCTGTACCATTCCGGCAGCTGCCGCAAACGGAACTGTTATAACAGGATGCCTCATTGATGCAGGGCTCATCTTTGAATTGCTTCCCGCCGCGGCAGCCTGACAAAAAGCCGATCCCCGCTTCATTATTAGTGCAGCTTGTGCCTGGCCCTTTTGTTGGATTCATGCACTCACCGCAGTCATTTGTATCGGGATTACAGGATACGTCATCGCATGGCTTGACAACGGGTTCGCGGCCTTCGCATTCGTAATGCAGGTTTCCGAGGGAGTCATAGTCGACACATTTTGTAGTGCACTTCAGACAGCGCGTTTCGTCAAAACATTCTCCGGATTCGCAGGCATCCTGTTTTTCCAAGACTCCCTGCGAACACTGATAGATATAACCATCTTTGCAAATTTTTGAGCCATCGGTGCATTCACCGCAATTCAATTCATCCCGGCAGGATGAATTATTGGGACAGGCTGAGAATGAATATTCGCGATCTTCACAATGGATGATTTGTCCAATGGCTGTGTCGCCAATATTCTGGCATATATCCTCGGTATGCGTACATTTGGGCGTCGTTTCTGATGGTTCTGCACACGATATGTCATCCTTGCATATGGCATTTCCCGGACAGGCGACGGTCGTGTCCCACTCTGAATTTTCATTGCATTTTAACAAATTGCCGATCTGAGCGCCTGAAAAGTCCATATTGACACAAGTGGTCTGTCCCGGTGTACAGGCGTTCGTTTCGCAAGTGAATGCATCCGAGCATTTTTGACTGTTTTTGCACGGAGTCTGAGTTTTCCAGTGTCCCGATTCATCGCAGGCGGAGAGAATGCCTCCGGTTTCTGTGTCGGTGCACCTGGTGTTGCCGGGGGTACATCGCTCCGGTGTCTGACATGATACATCATCCAGACAGCCCATATTATCTTCGCATGTAGAGGATGTTTCCCACTGGTGCTGTTCATTGCATTTTTCGATGACCCCACCGGTCTGTGTATTGGTGCATCGGACATCGGATGGCGTACAATTTGGAGGCTGACATGTT
This sequence comes from Pseudomonadota bacterium, assembly GCA_017441205.1. Classification (GTDB taxonomy): domain Bacteria; phylum Myxococcota_A; class Bradymonadia; order UBA4248; family UBA4248; genus UBA4248. Next base: position 430 of record JAFRYG010000140.1, on the reverse strand, counting down.
AATCCATCCTCGGCGCAAAGCGCATTGCCTTCGCATGCCACTGGCTCTGACCAGTGATCCTCAAGACAAGTAAACAGCAGCCCGACGCCGCTGTCATTGGTGCATTTGGATACATTTCCGGTGCATTCGACAGGATCCTGCAGCGAACAACCAGCGGCGGCGAGTGCTAATAATAGGAAGAAATAATGATATGGTCTCACATTCAGACTCCGTTTATTGAGACAAAAAATGCCGATGCGAGTTTATCAAAAATTGTGCAGAAATCCAGAAGCATACGTTCATGGCTCTTTTGTGCGCATATTTGGCGAAGTGAATGGCCCCTTGCGAACTGAGGCGAATTGTATCGCGCTTTGCAGCGCGGGTGCTTTTTTTGTACGCTTCGCGGCCAGGGGTGTTCGATTGTGAACACCCCCTACTACAGTTCACAATA
>JAFRYG010000013.1 GCA_017441205.1 Pseudomonadota bacterium | reverse complement strand
GATTCCTGCAAGGAAGGCGAAGTCCTGTCCGTTGACTGCCGTCAAAACAAGACATCGGAATGTGTCACGTTTGAGGACTACGAAGGCATGGCCAGGTGCCTGTCGGATGACGACAAAACCTGTAAAAAAGCGGGCAAAACCGATACGAAATGCAGCACGGATCCAGTCTATCACGACGAAATGCAAATCAGTACCGTCTGTGCGACGGGCGATAACGGAAAATCATACGAAATAGAGCTGGAGACGACCTACTGCAATGATCTCTGTGAACACGGATGTGAATCGCAGACGTGCAAGGGCGATGATGCATCCTGCGACGGCAACACGCTGCTGTACTGCAGCGATGGCCACCGGTATGCCGTCAACTGTGAGGCCATGAACACGACGTGCGACAAGAGCAAAGCCGATTGCGCCTTCTGGCCCGATTGACGCCCATGGACAGATAATGATGCGGCGTCTTGGCCACCGGCAAATAGACGCATCGGCGATGCCGCAGCCGTCAGGCAAGGCTCGCCAACAAAACAAATGATATAAAATATCAAAAATAACTTGATAAAACCTGCAAAGATATTAGATCGAGCCGCCCAGACAGATTAGTCTGTCCGTGTGTTCGATAACTAAGGATGAGCATGGAAACCGATCAGATTTCGCTCGACATATTTGCCAAAGCCGATCTTCCCACACAGTTTGGCACTTTTACCATCGTTGCATTCTGCAATGGCGAAACGCGCATTGACGATGTGGCACTGATTCGGGGCAACGTCAGGGGTAAGGAAAAGATCCCCACGCGCCTCCACTCAGAGTGCCTGACAGGGGATGTGTTTCATTCGCTGCGATGTGACTGCCGCCAGCAGCTCGAAGCCGCCCAGCGGCATTTTGCGGAACTTCCCGAAGCCATTATTCTCTATATGCGGCAGGAAGGCCGGGGAATCGGACTGGCCAATAAAATCGCAGCCTACAGCCTCCAGGAACAGGGCTATGACACCGTAGATGCCAATGTACATCTCGGATTTGACGATGATTTGCGTTCGTATGATGTCGCGGCAGCAATGATCCGCGCACTTGGCGTATCATCCATCGATATCTATACGAACAACCCAAGGAAAATTGAGGGGCTCGAACAATGCGGCATTCGCATCTCGGGACGCGAACCCATTATTATTGAACCCAATACATACAACGACCGCTATCTTCGAACAAAACAGAACAAAAGCGGTCACCTTTTGAATTTTGATTCAGAAAACACCTGATGCTTTGATTTCGGACCTGCAAATACACGGCCAATTGCTCACATCCCGGTTTTCTGACTTTACCTCTGACCGGATTTTATCCGGCCGGTTTCATTGCTTGGAGAACTTATGTCTATTACCATTGCAGAGCTTCAGCGAAAAAAAGACGCAGGCGAAAAAATTTCGATGATCACGACGTACGATGCCACCTTTGCAAGCCTGGTTGAGGCTGCGGGCATCGATATGATCCTGATCGGCGACAGCCTGGGCAACGTCATGCAGGGATGCGGCAACACCCTTTCCGTAACTGTCGATGATATTATCTATCACACGCGATGCGTCATGCGCGGCTGCAGCACCCCCTTCGTCGTTGCCGATATGCCCTTTGGCAGCTATCAGGTGTGCGATGAGGACGGCGTGCGCGCGGGCATCCGAATCATGAAGGAATCCGGATGTCACGCCGTCAAGCTCGAAGGCGGTACGCGATGTGTTTCACTGATTCGCCGCCTCGTCGATGCCGGCGTCCCCGTCATGGGACATCTCGGTCTGACCCCCCAGTCCGTCAACGTCATGTCGGGTTACCACGTCCAGGGCAAAGGCGACAAAGCCGCAGATACGCTCTTTAATGACGCACTCGCACTCGCCGATGCCGGATGCTTTTCCATCGTTCTGGAATGCGTCCCAAGAACCCTCGCCAAACGCGTCCAGGATGCGCTCTCCATACCGATTATCGGTATCGGGGCCGGCCCTGACTGTGCCGGCCAGGTCCTCGTCCTGCAGGATGCTCTCGGCATGAATCTGGGCAAAAAATCCAAATTCGTGCGGACGTTTGCCACCCTCGCTCAAACCATTACGGATGCACTCAAAACCTACGATCAGTGCGTAAAAGACGGTTCATTCCCTTCCGATCAGGAATCCTATCACTAGTTGTTAGTTGTTAGTTGTTAGTCTAACCACTAGCTCCTAACTCCCAACTCCCAACTCCCAACTCCCAACTAACCATGTCCGATATCAAAACGCGCATCATCCGCGATGCCAAAGAACTCTCGCGCTTTGCAAAACAAGCTCACTACGATCATAAAACCATCGGCCTCGTTCCAACCATGGGTTACCTCCACGAAGGCCATCTGTCCCTGATCCGGGCCGCACGTGAAAAATGCGGCGTCGTCATCGTCAGCGACTTCGTCAATCCCACGCAATTCGGCCCAAAAGAAGACTATGCGACCTATCCGCGCGATGAACAGGCCGATTACGATAAAGTTCAGTCCTGCCAGGCCGATGTTCTCTTTATCCCAGGCGTCGATGATCTCTATCCCAACGGTCAGGACTCCACCTGGGTTGAAGTCAATCGTTTGGGAAGCATTCTCTGCGGTGCTTCCCGGCCCGGGCATTTTCGCGGTGTGACGACAGTCGTCACCAAACTGCTCCTGCTCAGCCAGGCGGATTATGCATTCTTCGGCGAAAAGGATTACCAGCAGCTGACCATTTTGCGCAGAATGGTACAGGATCTCGGCTGCCCGACTGAAATCGTCCCGATGCCGCTCGTTCGCGAACACGACGGCCTGGCGCTCAGCTCACGAAACGTGCGCCTCAGCCCGGAAGCACGTTTACAGGCGCTTTCGCTGAACCGGGGACTGAAAAAAGCCCGCGCCATGTTTCAGGCAGGATGCCGCAAGGCTGACGACCTGATCGGAGAAGCACAGGCCGAAATTGCCATTCAACCGGATGCAGAAATCCAGTATATCTCCATCGCCGATCCGGATACGCTCGATCTGTTTTTGGATAAAGTCCCGGATCGGGCTATCATGCTGCTCGCTGTGAAGGTCGGGGGGGTCAGACTGATCGACAATATGCACCTGGATTAATCCGCAATCGTGAGTGAGGACGACCGGAATGTCAAAAAGTTCCAAAAAAATCAAAGATTTAGATCGTAAAATCTCTTCATCTTCTACGTCCTCACCTCCGGAACCTGTCACCCGGGAAACCCCACAGTCCATCCCCGCTGCACCGCCGGAACTCTCCCTGCGTACGCTGTTCGGTTCCATCCAGACAGATCTCTACGAAAGACTCCTCCAACCTGCAATGATGAGCTTTGGTCTTCGGAGAGATGATGAACCTCTTCGGCAAATCGTCGAAAGTATCGTAACCTCCATAGCCATGCGCGATGCTTACGAGGGGTATCGGAAAATTGACGATATCTGCCAGCGATACCTCTATTATCTGGAGAGTCTTTCCGGCGTATCCAAAAAAAATCTGGAATCCATCGAACTCAATTCACTCTGTGATTACTGGCGCGCGCAGGTTTTTATGACGCTCGTCCGGGATTCCTCGGCTATCTTTGAACTGCTTTTACCCGATACCCAGCCGCAGATTCCCGACCCGAAAGACCTGTCTCAGGAAGCCTTTCTCAAATCCGTTCACACCATCCTCAACCCCAGACTGGATCCGACGATCCCGATTTCGCGCGAAACCTGTTCCTGTCAGGAGCTCTACGATTTTGCGCACGGCATCAGTTTCCCCTGGACAGGCTATCCTTCCGAAAACCTGTTTGGCATTCAGAACATGATTCCCGACGAAATGCTCTGCGTCGAACATGAATTTGCCATGATCAGCGCGGAACAGTGCCGTATCTTTGACCTGCGCATTCACCAGAGCCTGCACAAATGCCTTTTTATCGACCTGCTTTTTGCGCAGCACCATAAACTCTTTGATGAAATCTGTCCGGCCTTTTCACCCGAAGACATACTTCCGGATGATTTTTGCCAGCAGCTCAGCGGAAGGGTTCAGTTCGACAAAACCTATCAGCAGGCATTCGATGCCATCATGCAGGGAATTCCCCTGACCAAACCGCTTCACCGGGCATCCAGGCTCGATTATCAGACACTCAATTCCTTCGGCGCATTTGCATCCATCGTTCATTGGGCAGCACAATATCAGATGGGCGTCTATCTCTTTCACTACCTGGGATAAAATACGCCGTTCTTCGCACGCACGTTTACTCAGACTCAGCAATACAGCATGCAATGCCTGCATCCAGTTCCCGAATGAATGCCTCCAGACATTCCATCGGAATCATGAGCGGCGGTGCGATGGAAATGACGTGACTCCACGGACCGCTGGGCAGCAGAATAAACCCTCGCGATCGCATTTCATCGACGATTCGGATGGCCAAATCCGTCAATGGGTTCAGCGTTTGATCCGCCATCTCAAGCGCCTGCATCAGGCCGGAACCTCGCACTTGTGCGATATATCGGGGATATTTTGCCTGAATCCGTCTGAACTGTTCCTGTATCCAATCCCCTTTTTGCCTGGATTGCCCAACCAAATCGTCGCGTTCGAGGATTTCGAGTGCCTTGAGACCAACAGCACATCCCATCGGATTGCCCAAAAACGTGCTCGTATGTATCGCTTCCGTCGTATTGAGAGGCCATCCGGACAATACTTCCGGCGTTGCGATCGCCGCTGAGAGCGGAAATCCCCCCGTCATAGCCTTTCCCAGACACATGATATCGGGAACGACATCATCGCGTTCACACGCAAAACGATAACCCGTCCTGCCAAATCCCGTATATATCTCATCCAGAATGAGCAAAATATTCCGGCGCGTACACAATTCCCGCAGTGCCTTCAGCCAGCCCTTCGGAGGCACGACATCACCGCCGCGTCCCTGAATCGGCTCCGCAATGATGGCTGCAACATCTCCGGCACCTCCCGAAGGCAGCTCAAGCATTCGCTCGATGTACCGAATACACGCAAACCCACAGGTATCCGGTTCGCAGCCGAAGGCACATCGAAGACAATTGGCATAGGGAACGAACGTCGTCTGCTGGCAAATTCGGCCGGCAAACGGCTCCTTGAATCGATTCTGATGCCCCGTCACCGAAAGCGCACCATAACTCAGCCCATGATAACTGGATTCAAAGGCGATAAAGCGATTCTTTCCCGTCGCCATCTGAGCCATTTTCATCGCAGTTTCGACAGCTTCTGCTCCCGACTGACTCAAAAGCGCCCCCGAAAGATTCCCGGGTGCATACGCAGCCAGCGCCTTTAAAAAGCTCACTTTGGTATCCGTCGGATAGACATCCCCCATTCCATGCATCAAACGCTGCGCCTGCTCCGTGAGTGCTCCGACGATCTCCGGATTTGCATGTCCGTATGCAGCGACGGCAAAACAAGCCCCCATATCGACATACGGCAATCCATCCGCATCCCACAGAAAAGCCCCTTCCCCTCGCGAAAGAACAACCGGATCCCTTTCAATTCCGGCTTCCCCGTCAAACCGGGCACGGCGAGCCGTCAGACCGGCGCATTCAACAACCGCAAGTTCATCCACAAGATGAGTCGATGACGCGCTGGCATCGCCAAATCCGCTGCGTCTGTATTCCTCGCGGCGCGAAGCAATTTCCCCGAGAAGCTCTTTAATCCGGCTCGCATTCATATCATTCCCTTCATCACTTTATACACAGCATCCGTTTATTGTTATGGACATAGATAATGAGACCATTATCCCCTCGCCATTCATGGAGAGGGGGTGCCCGCAAAGCGGGCGGGGGTGAGGTCAAAAAATAGTCTCAATATATATCCACAACAGTAATCCCATAATTGATCCAAAAAAGGCGCCCCAAAAAGGCGCCCTTAATCCTTAAGCCTCGATGTCCTCAATTTCCTTCGGAAGACTGGACGTCAGTACGACAGGCCCCTCATTGGTAATCAAAACATCATCCTCAATGCGAACACCTATTCCGCGGTATTTTTCCGGAACATTGAGATTATCCGATGGGAAATACAATCCCGGCTCAACCGTAATCACGACACCCGAAACGAGTTCTGCCGGTGCATCATCGCCGCGATGATATCCGCATCCCACATCATGTGTATCGATGCCAAGGTAATGGCTCGTTCCATGGAAATAATAGTCATTCCGAAGCTCCTTTTTAAATGTCTCACGCTCTTCATGGCTGATAATTCCAAGTTTTTCGAGACCTTCGGCAAGTACTGCGCACGCACGCTCATGGGGATGCCGCAGATGATTGCCGACGATGCACTCCGCAATCGCTTCTTTCTGAGCTTTCAGCACGAGCGCATAAATCTCTTTCTGCGCCGGCGAAAACCGCCCATTTACCGGATAGGTTCGGGATATGTCTCCGGCATAATAATCGACCTCAGCACCAGCATCGATCAGAATCAGATCTCCGTCTTTGAGGATGTCTCTGTTCGCAGCATAATGCAGCGTCGTCGCATGTTCACCGCCAGCGCAAATCGATGCGAAACTCTCGCCAATCGCCCCGCGCGACCGGAATCCATGCTTCAGGGTCGCTTCGACCTGCCATTCACCCACGCCGGGCTTCAGCATTTTCTGAACATCCATGAACCCTTCGGCGCTCACCTGGGCTGCGCGTTTCATCACTTCTATCTCATCCGCATCCTTGACGCGCCGCATTTCCCCCAGAATATCCCGGATATCGCAGAAATTCCGCGGGCCCTCACTAGCCCGGCGACCGCGATGGCGCAGTGATTCCACGATCTCAAAAAGCATCGGGCTGATCTCTTTGGACTGCGAAAAATCAAAATAAACATTATCCATCGGGAATACGATATCCGTCAGGACTTTCTGAAGCTCGGCAATATCAAATGCCTCATCCGCACCGAAAATATCTCTCGCGCCCTCGCAGCCATAGCGCGGACCGACCCATCGCTCACGCTCAGGATCGCGCGGAAGCACAAACAGCCGGAAGCGAATCTCCTGTTCAGCACTCGCGATCACCGCAACCGCGCCGGGTTCATCCATTCCGCATAAGTACAGCATATTGGAATGCGGCCGATAATCGTAATCCTGATCCCCGGTCTTGTGTGCAGGGCCGGGATTCATAATGATGGCAATGGACTTTGGCGGAAGCTGAGAAGCGAGCGACGATCTGCGTGCGCTGTAATTCATCCTGAGCATCACTCCTCTCCTTTATCAGAGTCATCGCCCGAAGCATCATCATCCGAAGATTCCTCGCCGTCTTCGGAGTCTTCATCGTCCGAATCATCTCCCGAACTGAAAGTGATAATCGGGCTCTGCTGATTATTGGCCAAAGCGGCCATCCGTTTCAGAATATCATCCGCATTTTCCATCGAAACACTGGATATCTGCACGCCCGACTGTTCATCTATCATGGAAGCCTGAACCTCTTCTTCCGAATCGTCTGAATCGTCTGAATCGTCTGAATCTGCTTCAGAGACCACAGCTTCCTGCCTTGTGGCATACTCACGCCTCATTTTATCGACAAATGCTTCCAGTTTTTCCTGTATTTCAGCAGCATCCGGGAACGGTTTACCTGCCAGTTTCTGATCGATCAGATCAATATAAAAAGCTGCAACCGGATGGCCTTTTTCCGCATCTGCCGCAAAGAAACGGCGCGCTTCCTGGATCATCTCGGTTTCCTTGTCCGTATCTCCGATCTTTCCGGCAACTTCCGAATACTGAAGCTGAAGCATCGCGCGCTCGCCGCCTTTGACCTTCTCGAGCATCTCATCCATAAATCGCATCGATTCTCCAAGAACTTCCGTGCGTTTGGACTTGCGTTCCATCTTTTCATAGACTTCGGCCAGCTGCAAACAGACCCCGACGTGCGTCTCACTCGTCGAATTCGCGCGAATGGCTTCGAGAAGTTCTACGCACCGATCGAGATTCTCGCCGCGCTTAAAATAAATCGCAGCAGCAGCAGCAGCTGAATTCTGATCAAACGTCAGTTTGTGCGTCTGGGGATTGACCTGCCAGTAAATGCGGTTGACCGTCTCATAGCATTCCAGAGCCTTGTCCTCATTGTCGTTCGCCATATAAAGGCGCCCGGCAAGACGCTGAACCGAAATATCGTTCGGAAGACGCTCCAGCAAAACCTCAACGGCATCGATGCCGGATTCCAAATCATGCGCAATCAGGCCATGCTGGGCAATCCGAGCCAAAACCTGAATATTGTCCGGATCCATATCGTGCGCCGACTGAAGGACTTCTTCCGCATCATTGAATTTTTTCATCGCCCACAATATCTCGACATGCAGCATCTTCGTATCGATATCCGCCTGCGCATCATCGGATTTTTTCAGCATCCGCTCCGCATCTTCGATTCTGCCCTTGCCGTAATAGGCGCGCCCCAGTTCACACATCACCAGCGCATCATCACTGTGCGCTTTATAAACGGCCTCGAGTCCGGATATCGCCTCATCAAAGTCTCCCTCCTGAAGGGCAACCCAGGCTTTCTTGAAATCATCCCCGAGTTCATCGCAATGCTGTGCCTTGGCAAACGGCAATGAGGTCACATAAAGATTCCACTTGTCGCTGGTATCCAGACCGGTGACGCGCTCTTCACCCTCGACTCTGGCTTCGACGATCTTTTCTTCCTCCCAATGCTCACTGTCATCGACAAGCTTATTCAGTGCTTCGCGTTCGGCATCATTGCGAACATAGCGGGCAGCTCTGTCCAGTGCATTCTTGGCCGCATCTGCCTGACCACCTCTCAAATACTGCTTCGCCTGCTCATAGGCCTTGTGATAAATCAGCCCCTTGAGCTCATCTTCTTTTTCGGCAACAGCATTTTTCTCATCCTCATTATCTCCGGCCAGTTCCTGCGCCTTTCTCACACAGGCAAGTGCCTCTCCCAGGTCCTCAGCCTTGATGTACTTGTCGACCTTATCCAGATAATATTTCGAATCGCGATTAAACAGCTTGTCCAGCAAACCCATTGAAATGCTCCTGTATCCTTATTAAATGCGCACAGAATCTGCACATTCTTCGATATCAGACAAAACGCCGAGCAATTTGGCATCCCCTCCGAAGATCCGGATTCTGCTTCACCAACGCGCTCGCAATGAGGAATCTCGCCTGAATCGAAGACATTCAGTTGAAAAATCAAGAAAAGTGATTTTAAAATCACCCTCCCAAATTCGCGTGTACATATCAGATAATGTTCATTTCGTCTCATAAAAAAGGCGCATCGCTATCGCCGCCGGCGATACGCGCTGCCAGACGCAGCCCTATGCCCAAACGGCATACGGGCTGCGCCGCTTTTTGCGGTGCGGCCTATTGGCTTCGCCAATACGGCCGCAAAAAACTTCACGCCCAAATCCTCACGCAAAAATATAACACCGAATCGCCGACAGGCGCGGGAGACGAAGTGAATGGCCGATTGCGAACTGAGGCGGATCGTTTGGATTGGGGGCGTTGCGGGGGCGTATCGTCTTGAAATCCCCCGCATTGGGGGTAGGCGCGTATTTGCCTGCAAATAGCGCCGCAGGGGGCCCGGCCCCCTCAAAACGAAACACAATTCGTTAGAAATTCCTCAACCTGATGCGCTATTTTTGCATTCATCCTTTAATGGTGAAGAGTTTTAAACATTAGTTTTGAACATTATCAGGGAGAAAACATGAAAACCATGCGCATTCCCAAATGGCAATGATTTTGGGTCCAGCCACAAGTCCAACGCTTGGAACCACAGCATGCAGTGATGATTCTGCGGGTTCAGGCGACAAATTTCTCCAAAGACAACTCAACTTACACGAAATGATTTCAAGAACTACACCAGCAACAATATCAATTACAGCAATGAATTCTTTACCCGGGTTTATGCACAGACGCTTCTGCAAACCGTCATTGATTACGATAATATGAAATAAAAAACGTATACATATACCACAAAGACATACATTTACATCATTTCACAATCTATTAGAATTTTAAGAAAAACACTGCAAATTCCAGTAATCAGCCGAAACTAAAAGCATCGCATACGCTCAAATACTTGAGCGTTTTTTATAAACGTAATATAGTATTTAGCTGTTATATTTTGGCCTTACGGCTTTTTTAACTCATTACAGGAGTACTGCAATGTCGGACGAAAAAGATCCTCGATTCACGGAAAACAACAACGAAAACGATCTTGACGGTTCATCCAGAATGGATCCCCACAGACCTGCAATGCCGGATCGCGCTGCACCCAGGACGATGTCCGGACGTTTTCCTTCCATTAATCCAGGACGTGGAGCTGCTCCGCAGGGAAGATTTTCCCAATCGGGCATGCCAGCCATTCCCCGTATAGCACCAGCCGCAGAACCGGCCGCACCTGCAGCGTCTCCTGCTCAGGCCAGAGGCCCTGTCATCGTCGGTAACCGGGGGGGGCGTCCCGGTATCGTTGCTCCAAGAGGTTCACGTCCGGCCGTACATACCAATGCCGAAGCTGCAGCCGAAAAATCTGCTCAACTCTCGGACATGGAGGAAGAAGTCATTTCCGATTCCGACATCGATGTCGAAGGTGCGATGGACGCGCTCGATGATATCTTTGGAGGTCAGAGCTCGGCAAGTGTTTCCGAAGAAGCGAATGATTCCGTCCGGCACGATGAATCAGAAAATGAGATTCCGGATGAAGAAATAAAAGATGAAGAAATAAAAGTAGAAGAAAATATCGCCGAAGAAAATGAAGAGGAAGATAGTGCTGGTTCAGACGGCGATATCGAACTCATCATGACGGAAGCTCCGGAACAGGCCCCTGAAACGGACGCCAGCGACGAAGATGACGATGAGGAGGATGAACACGTCGAAGACGCGGAGACCAATAACGCCATAAACAGCGCATCCGAAGAGATCATTTCGCAGGACAATGCCGTTCAGGAAGAGGACTCTGATTCCGACGATTCAGACGACGCACACCACGAAGATGACAGCAAGTCTGACGATATTGCGATTGAAGATGCCGCAGATGAAGAAGAAGATTTGGATGACCTGATTGGCGAAACGGCCGCCGAAAAAGGACCGGCTTTCGAAATCAAACCCATCCCGCCTGAACTCCGTCAGGAAGCAAGTTTGCGCGACAACGGAGCATACCGAAAAGAATCCCGCTCCCTGCTGCGTGCCCAGAACTGGACTGACCTCGTTCAGTTGATGCAGAACGTTCTCCAGTATGCACAATGGGCTGACCTGCCTGAAGTTCGAAGCAGCATCCTCAAAGAACTCGCAGGAATTTACGGCGAACGTCTGAATGATCCCGAAAAAGAAAAAGCTACCTATGAACAGCTCCTTCGCGAAGATCCGTCCAGCGAGAGCGCACTGAGCTACATGGAAGGCGTTCTGAGAAGCAATAACGATTTCAAAGCCATTCATGCCATGTACCGCAGGGTCGTCGATGCCACATGGGAAAGCGACGACCGCCTGTTCTATACGCGCAAAGCCGTCGAAGTCGCAGAACGTGAACTTTCAAAACCCGCTCTCGTCATCTCAGACTGGGAACACCTCTGGGAAATTGGTGAACACAGCGAAGAAGTCCAAAGCTCGTTGATGACAGCCTATCGCGACCATGCATGCTGGGAAAAACTCGCACAGTTCATCAGCGAACAATCCGTCAACTGGGGGCCCATCCAGCGACTGGGATTGCGCGAAGTCATTGAAATCTACATCTCGGGTATGGGGGATGCCGAACGCGCAAGCGAAACGCTCAATGTTCTGCTCAAGGATCGCCCCAGGGATCCCCTGCTCCTTCTCCAGGAAATCAATATCTGCCGCATCAACGGTGATGTTGACAGACTCGCCAAACTGAGCCGTATCCCCGGGCTTGAAAAGAATATCGAACTCGACATTCACCGTGCTGCAGCTGACGTCCTCTGGGATAAAGGTGAACACGAACTCGCCGTCGAAGCCTACGACGCCATTTTGCAGGTCCTTCCCGATGATCGGGATGCGCTCCATGCAAAGGAACAATACTTCATCCAGAGCGATCACCATGAACAGCTCTGCGACTTCTACAAAATGCGGGCAGATGTTGCGCTCCAGAAGGGACAACAGAACAAAGCCATTGAACTACTGATGAAAGCAGCCAATGTTGCAGAGACCAAACTCTTCGACAACGAACTGGCCATCAGCATCCTCAAGAAAGTTGTCGAACTCGATCCCAACGATTCCGATACGCATCGCAAAATTATTGCCCTCTATGAAGCTATCGGCGATGACGCTGGTGTCGCTGCATCCATGGAAGCCTTGCTGGCTCTGACGAGCCGCCCCGCTCTCCGAAAGGATCTCCTCGCAAAATTGGGGAGCTTCTATCTCGACAAACTCGAAAATTACGAACGCGCAGAAGATTGCTGGAAGAAAGTTCAGGCGATCGATCCACGCAATCCGGAAGTCAGCGAGGAACTCTCGCGTGTTTATGCCAAACAGGGCGACTTCGAATCACTCGACAATAGCCTGACCCAGCAAATCCGCGTCGCTGATGCCGACAGCATCCTTCAGCTCGCTGAAACCAAAGGACGCTATCTGATGCAGCACAGCCCGGAATCTGCACATACCGCAGCAAGCTGGGAAATCGTCCTCGACTGTGACCCCAATAATAAAAATGCGCTCGAAAATCTGAGCTCTGTTCTCGAAAAACTCCACAGAGAATCAGAAATGATCGGTGCCTGGGAACAGGAACTGCGCACGCTTCAGGATAGGGACGAACGCATTTCTCTCGGGCTGCGAATCGCAGATGCCTGCGTCGATTGTACCTCACATATCCAGGCAATTGCTGCATATCTGAGGGTCCTCTGCTGGGAACCGACGTCAGAAACAGCTATCACTGCACTGGAATCCCTTTGCAGCGATTCAGAACGCGGCATCGTCATCGCCATCCTCGAAGTCGCAGCAACACTCGTTGAAGATAAGGCAAAACGCTGCGATATCCTCAAACAGACGCTTCGCTTCATTCCCAAGGAAAATGTCATTGAACGCATCCGCATCATGCGCCGCATGATTGTACTGGGCAATCACGACATCGAATCCGAATTCGTCGAGCTTTGTCGTTCAGAGCACCACAGCGAAGATCTTTGTGCTGCCTGGCTGCGCCGCGCATACGAAGCTGAAGATCTTGAGGAACGTGACAGACTTCTCAGTGATATCGCCAGATTCAATGTCGAAGATCTCAATAACTCCTCACTCTCCTTCACCATCCTGTTCTCTGCAGCACTCGATTCCCAGAAAGCAGTCGTCCTCGCACAGGAACTCGAAAAACTCGCGCCTCAAACCAATCGCTGGGAAGAAGTTGTCGCAGTTCTCGGCTGCCTGACCACACCTCAGTTCGATGTTGAACAGCGCAGAGCTGCCATCGAAAAACGCATCGACATCCTGCTGAACAAACTCGACAATCCCAGACGGGCTCTCGAAGACTACTGCCGACTGCTGGCCATCAACCCCGGCGATGAGGATCTGCTCTCCGTCATTGAAAATCTGGCAAACGAAAAAGGTCTCCATGAGCAGCTCCTCAGCGTGTATGGTGAAATCTGGGATGCCTCAGACAGTACGACACAGCGCGCCGAAATCTCGCAAAAACGCTTCAATATTCAGAAAAATGCCCTTTCACACGACTATGAAGCACTCACCGAGCTTTTCATCGCATATCGTTTCATGCCGACGTCCGATGTCGCAGAAAAACTCATTTCAGAAACCGCCAATCCTGCACACGCTCCGCTGTGCGTGGCCATTCTCGAAAGCGAAAAACGTTCTGCCGATAACTACGATATTGATGCACTCAAAGCTGTTGCCGATATTTATGAAAACAAACTGGCGTCCATTGATGGCGCATTTGCACTCTATTCCGCAATACTGGTTACGACTCCCTCTGATGCAACAGCCCTCGAAAAACTCACCAATTGGTCTGGTGACGAAAAACGAAGCGGTCGTTATGCCCAAACGCTGCGACTCGCTGCATCAAAAGCCAACCGCGACAACGATATCGATACCAGCCTTTCGCTCTATCGAATGCTGGCGAACTTCTACAAAACCACGCTCAATGATCTCGAAAGAAGCGTAGACGTCGAACGCACCATCCTCCATATTAAGCCGGACTGCATCGAATCTCTCGATGCACTCATCGCATGGCATGAATCCCGTGAAGAATGGCCGCAGCTGCGCAGTGAACTCAAACAGCATATTGCTGCAGGCGCATCCGACGAGGAAAAAATTGCCCTCTGGCTGCGTGTCATCGCCATTTCCAACGATTATCTCAACGACTTCGAAAGTGCATTCGACGGTTATGCTGAAATCCTGCAAATCGACGAAAACAATGAAAAGGCACGTGAAGGTATCGCACAGCTTACAGGTGCCGACATCGGACCCGAAGTTGAACTCCGTCGCCTGAAACTCGAGCTCAAACTCGCTGATCCCGAAAAACGTCCTGATATTATGATGCAGATTGCCAATCTCCAGAACAATCAGCTCTCGCTTCCGGATGCAGCCTGCGAAACGCTCGAAAATCTCTACAAGGAAACGGGCCCCTGCGGCATCGGATACGAGCCGCTCAAGGAAATGTACGAACGCCTCAAATCATGGCCAAGCCTCGTACAGATTATGCTCGAACATGCCGATGCTCTCATGGAGGATGAACCGGATGAAGCTGCCATCGCTCTGACAATGGCTCTGACGCTGGTCGATGAAAAACTTCACGATGCTCAAATGGCTGTTTCTATTGTCGAAAAGCTTCAAAAGCTCGATCCCGACAACGAAGAAATCGTCGAACGCTACTGTTCAAGCCTCAGAAATGCCGAAGATTGGCCCAAATATGCCGTTACAATCAAGGAACTGGCCGGCGATATCAACAGCCGTTCCGTCCATAAGGGACACCTCTTCGAACTCGCCAGAGTCCAGGCTCTGGCACTCAATGATATTGATGCTGCCATCTCGACATACAAAGCCATCAATAAGTTCGGAAGCGTCGAAAAGAATGCATACTTCGGTATCGCAACCATGGCTCTGCGAAAAGGTGATATCGATCTCTACCTCAATGCCCTCGATCAGGTTCTCCATTTGATCGATCCAGTCTGGGGTGCCATTTTCTATTGTCACATGGCTGAAGTCTGTGACGAAAAAGACAAACCGGCTCAGGTCGCAACATACTATCGCAATGCACGTGTTCTGGATGCCGCCAATGTCGAAGCATCAGACAGCCTCCGCAGCATCGGACGCCGACTCAAAAATTGGCGTTCAACATCGGCTCTGCTGCCGCTCGAAAATGAACGCGAAATGTCATGGAGTGAACGTTCCAAAAAGCTCGTTGAACTAGCACAAAAAGCCGATTCACTTGATCAGGCCAGAATTTGGCTCTGGAAAGCCATTGCCGTTGATCACGATAACGTAAATGCCTGGCAGACCCTCGCTTCCATCGAAGAAAAAGCTGGTCGTCTGAAAGAACGTTATGAAGCATGCATGGGAGGATATGGCGCCATCGAACGTACGACACTGCCAGGTCCCGATGTCGCACTCCAGAATGCCAAACACATTTATGAAGTCTCGCAGGCTGCATCTGCTTGTGGCAACGATATCAAGGCAGAATCGCTGCTGCGCAAAGCCTACTCCATGGCTCCCAACTACGCACCGGTTGCCATGGCCATCGGCGAACTCGAGCAGGATGGCGGAAATCTCGAAAAAGCATTCAACATCTACAATACCATCCTTACCGATGATAACGTCAAACTGGATGAAAAGACAAAGAGCGAAGTCCTCTTCAAACGTGGCCTGATTTTGAATATCCAGCAGGACTATGCTCATGCACTCGACGATCTCAGAGCCACCGTCAAAATGTCACCGCTGCATTACGATGCTTTGATGACCATTTCCAAGACATACACCCAGATGAACCAGCCGCTGCTCGCACTTGCATGCCTGCAGCAAAGCCTGCTGGTCACGCCGGATCATACCAAACGACGCGGAAATACCTATTATGATATGGGTAAACTCTGGAGCGATGTCTTCAATGATACGGATGAAGCCGGTATTTACTACGAAGGTGCACTCAATAATGGTGCTTCCAATGTCGATCTGGTCGAAAGAAGCCTCGAAATTTACAAACGTGCAGGCCGCTGCGAAGAAGCGCTCGAACTCGTCGATACGCTCACCAAGACAACCACCGATCCCGCAATCCTCGCCAGCCTCTGGTGCACGCGCGGTGAACTCTCCGAGAGTATCTCCACCGAAAATGCAACCGAAGCATACGATATGGCGTTGTCATATCAGCCGGGTATGGGACGTGCTTTTGATGGTCTCGAAAGAATGCTCGTCGCACGACAGGAATGGATTCAGCTCGCCGATCTGCTCCAGGGCCGTCTCGAAAGCGAACTGCCAAAAGATCAGGAAGCTGCCATCCTCCTCAGACTCGCAGATCTCTATGCCAATCAGCTTGATGAAGAATCCAAAGCTGTCGATATTCTCTATCGGCTCCTCGATAATGCACCTTCAGCTGCTGTCATCGAAAGACTGCTCAATATGCCTCAGGATGATGAGGTCAAAAAACGCTCCCTGCTCGAAAAAGCAATCCTCTATTGCAGCGGATGCTATAATTATGCCCTCCAGCTCGCACAGAATCATCTGCGCGAAGGCCGGGAACTCCAGACATGGGCAATCATGTCGCCGCTCAGAGCATTGCTGCAGCTCGATCCTCAGACCAAAGAAACGCTCAATGATCTGAAGAACAAGTTCGAAAAAGCAGAATCCGTCCCGCTGGATTCCATCGCCAAGGCTCTCCCCATCCTTTCGGACGAACAGTTTGCTCTGCTCGATGCCATCCAGCTCGTCCATTCAAAACTCGGAACGCTCGGCGCACACAATCTCAACGAGATTACAACTGGTGCCTCCGAAGTTTCGGAAGCCACGCCCAATGGCAAAATCTTCTATCAGATGTGCAGAGGACTCGGCCTCGAGAATATCACACTGTGGAGAGCCGCCGAACTGCCGGAAGCTATCGTCGTCGTTAATTCTGACCCGATCGTCATTTGCATCAGAACTGAAATCTTCCAGAAAGCCGCCGGCAATGAACTCCAGTTCTGGCTTGCAAAATCACTCGGACTTGCTCACCCGGATGTTCGTATTCTGGCCTCTACTCCCGAAAACTATCGTGCTGCACTTCCAAAGGCCATCCTCGCAGCCGCCGGTATCGGCGCAGTCACACCAGAAACATCGGAACTCGTTGCCAAAATCAAATCCTGCATGTCCGAAGACGACCTCAAGGCTCTCAATGCCCAGCTCTCCATCATTCCGGAAGATCAGCTCATTGCATGCGCAAACACCTTTACCCGCGATATGATGGAATCCAGCGACGTCCTTGGCGCCTATATCGTCGCCGATATGAGAACCGTCTGGAGAGCAGAATCCCGCATCGACAGCAACATCACGGAACAGAGAAACGTCAAGACTGTCGAGGAAATCAGCAAAGCAATCGAAGTTTCGAGCGTTCTGCGCAAAGTACTCGCCTATTACGTTTCCGGCATTTTCACCGAACATCTCGGTTAATTGACACTCACTGATTAAAAAACCGGCCCTCCGGGGTCGGTTTTTTTTGTGCAACACGGACGGCATTTCGTCCCCAAACGGATTAACTCATGAAAAAAGAATTTCACTGCTGGTTCAGTCCTTCCCTCGGCAAAGACATGGAAGTCAATATCTACGGTCACGCAGGCAGACCCATGGTCGTCTTTCCATCCTCCGGCGGAAGCTTTTATGAATTCGAAGATTTCGGCATGATCGCTGCCATCGAAGACTACATCAATGACGGAAGACTCATGGTCTTCACTCCAGCCAGCGTCGACAAGGAATCATGGCTCAACGAATCCGCTCATCCTGCAGATCGCGCCAACCGCCATAACCAGTACGATTCATATATCATCCATGAACTCGTCCCCCTCATTCACGAAATGACCGGACGAACGGATATCATCGCAACCGGATGCAGCATGGGCGGCTATCATTCGATGAACTTCTATCTTCGACATCCGGACGTATTCAATGCCGTCGTTGCCCTGAGCGGCTGCTATCGCCTCTCATACCTCATTGGCGACGGTTACTGCGACGACAACATCTACTTCAACTCCCCCCTGCAGTATCTGCCAAACTGCAACGATCCATGGTTTATTGACCTGTATCGCAAGGGCCAAATCATTGCATGCTGCGGCCAGGGAGCCTGGGAAGAAGAAATGATCAAGGATTTAAGCACTCTTGCTCAAATCTTCCGCGACAAAAATATTCCTGCGTGGTGCGATTTCTGGGGCTATGACGTCAATCATGACTGGCCATGGTGGCGCGTACAACTGCCCTACTTCCTGAACCATATCCTTTGATTTAGGCTCTGTTATTCGAGTGTGGATTTTTTGTTCGCCAGGAATTGCGATTCTGGCTTGGAGTTTAGAGCTTAGAGCTTGGAGTGAGCTTATAGCTTATAGCTTATAGAAGTGGTCAGTAATTACCCGGTGATTTAGCAAGGACCTTGGTGATTGCATAACTTCCAACTCACAACTTCCAACTCGCAGCCCATCCCATATCCACGTTGATTAAACATTGCCTCGTTTTATGTGGTCAGCCTTGATTCGCAAAGCGAATCTGCGGCATGACTGTCGGGCTATCCGCCCTGCGGATACGCCCTCTTTGCGGCGCCTATTGGCAAGCCAATACGGCGCCACCATGAAATCATCAATCATAATAACGACGCTCTTGCCTGATGCGATTTCATCCCAGCAATACTCTCGCTGGAATTGTCAGCAGAACGACTGACCATAACGAATTATCTGACCTCATCACCTCACAGCCATCGACATTAATCCCCCCATAGACGGCGAAATAGTTCTCCCTTAGAGATAAACCTACATGTAGTATAATGTAGTTTTAACAAAACTACTAGCTAACCTAAGGGTTACCTCACGCTCCCTTCCCGCCCGCCAACTCGCCAGCCTAACCCAAAATTCCGACGATTTTGCACACCACACCCTTTCCGAAAGATGAATTCGTAAAAATAAGCATCCAATGTGCATGGCATGTACAGAACTTCAGCAGCGATGCCCGCGTCCGGGAACATTGATGCTATAAACCGCCCCTCGGTTGTCCGTACATTATGTCGTTGGGGGGATGATTCGTCAGATAAATCCGGTTGTATACATTTCGCACCTCCAGAGCAGGAAGGATCATTCCTTCAACATAATGATGCCATTGAGGATGGATTTGTTTCAGTTCGGTGTACGATTTTTTTTAAACTGCAAAAAAAAGAGCGAGCCGTATGCCGCAGGCATAGGCACGCTGGCGAGCCGTATGCGCCATTGGCGCATAGGCGAGCAGAGACGTTATGTGGAACGTCTCGCAAAAAAATTAAAAAAGCGGAATGAATTCATATTTTTTATCCGTTGCTAAAACAGGATGTGGAGAATGCTTGATTTTTATCGTCATTCTCATTATTGATGCCGCGTACTTTTTTGTGCATTGAAACTCAGTGCATGCCAAAACACACAGATTAAGGGAATTTTCCCGCAATTTCAGGAGAATATAATGAAAAAGTGGTTGCTTTCGAGCCTTCTCGCATGTGGATTGACCTTTGGATTTGCTGCCAATGCCATGGCAGAGATCGCTGTAGGCATTGTCGATATGATGGGTGCCATTGAACAGACCGAATCCAATGGTGTGCTCAAAAAACTTAAATCCGAAACAGAAACCCGTCAGAACAAGCTCAAAGCTTCTGAAAAGAAAGTTCTGGCTTTCCAGCAGGAAGTCAAAGAAAGCGCATCTGTTCTGAGTGAAGAAAAACTGCGTGAAAAAGCTCAGGAATATCAGCAAATGATGCTCGAACTGCAGAAAGAAATGCAGACCTATGAGCAGGAAATGCTCGAAATGAGAGGCAAACTGCTCGGTGAAGTCCAGAAAAAAATGACCAGCATTGCCAGCGATATCGCCAAGGAGAAGAAACTCGATCTCGTTTTGGAACGCAATGAAGGCGGCGTCGTTTATTATAAGGAATCCTTCGACATCACCGCAGAACTCGTCAAACGCTACAAAGCGAAGTAATTCAGACTCACCCCCGGAATTCATAGCGCCGATGAGGCGCTATGTCTGTTTTTGGAGAGTTAAATGCGCAATACCCTGAAGCTGGCAGTCTGCCTTTGTTTGATTGCAGCCGGAAGCCTGGCCTGT
The DNA here is from genome assembly GCA_017441205.1 of Pseudomonadota bacterium. Lineage (GTDB taxonomy): Bacteria > Myxococcota_A > Bradymonadia > UBA4248 > UBA4248 > UBA4248. The sequence continues at coordinate 2,066 of JAFRYG010000013.1, read as the reverse complement.
AATCCAAAATCAGATGAACCCAAACCATCCGGTCTTAAAAACATGGCACCGCCTTCCATTCAGGAAGCGCTTCAGGAAGGGCTCGATGTGGAGCCCAATAATACGTTTTTACAGGCAACGGACATCAGTCTGACCAACGACGCCATGCAATGGTCCGGAAACCTGACACCGGGAGATATCGATATCTGGCGCATCAAGGCCAAAGCCGGTACCATTGCGGATATTGAAGTTATCCCAGACGGCGACTACAACATCATTGCCGATTTCGCAGCATCGGCCAGTGAGCAGGAACGCTATTATTATGATGTGCAGGGGGCTGGGAAATCAGAACATCTGCCCAATATTCGCCTGACTCCGCAGGGCATTTTTCTGACCGTTCGCGGACATCTCAAGGAAGATTCCGAACCACAGCAATACCGCATCACCATCCGGCGCATCGAAACATACGACGAAAACAGCATAACGGAAGGCGAAATCAACGATACGCGGGAATCTGCAACAGTTGTCACCAATGCGAATCAGGTTAAGGGTACGCTCTATCCTGCGGGGGATGTCGATTATTACCGCATTCCGCTTTCGGCACCGGGCTCTCTCTCATTCTCAACACCGGATGCTGCAGTCGAAATCGCCATTGAAAGCCGGGACAAAGTCATTTGGTCTTCCATCTCGAATCATCCTCAATTGGTTAAATCCGATATTTTGACTCCGGATTTGCAGGATGTCTATGTACGCATCAAAAGCCTTGAAGATATTCGGGAGGCCAAACCCTATCAATTCAGTCTGGCTTTGCTCGAAAAAGTTCCCGACGAAATTGAGCCCAATAATACCATCGATAAAGCACAGACGATTCAGGGAGAGACGCAGACCCTGGAGTTTTCTCTGCTCGACGATGCTGACGTTGATATTTTCAAGGTCGTACTCGATCCAAACCGTCTGTACAGCGTGCGTTTGACTGGTCCTCAGCCGGGACAGGCAAAGCTTCAGGGATTGACTGCGGACGGCAATGTTCGAACCGATGCCCTTGCTGAAGATATGGTGATTTGTGATACCGCAGTCACCCAGCCTGATGCGCTCTGGCTTAAAGTTTTGCCCGGAGCTGCCCCTTGGCCTTTGAATTACCGGATTGCGATTGATGCTCTGGATGCCGATAAGGTCGAAAAAGAACCCAATCAGTCGCCTGAACAGGCGACCGTCATACAGGCTGGTTCCACGATGTACGGTCATATTTTCCCGGCAGGAGATGTCGATCTCTATCGTATTGAACTGCCGGAGTATCCTACGGTCGAAGGTCCTGTCGGTACGCTCAAAGTGGATATTGCCGGCGGCTATGTCGCACAGCTGCAGCTTAAACTGCAGGACAGCGCCGGATATGAGATTTCTCAGCTCAATAACGAACAGTATTCCAAACCGATGCACCTGGCATTCGATGCCCCCAACGGTATCTATCATCTGGCAGTATCGGGAACTGGCGACAATTGCCTTAAACCATATGCACTCACGGTCACGTTTGAACCCAATGAGGCGGCAATTGCGTCACTTACTGCGCAACCAGCTCCGGGTGTTCAGCAGCCTGCTCCCAACGCGCAGCAGCCTGCTCCCAACGCGCAGCAGGCTGCTCCCAATCCGCAGCAGCCTGCTCCCAATCCGCAGCAGCCTGCTCCCAATCCGCAGCAGCCTGCTCCCAATACACAGCTGCAGCCCGAAAAGGCTGCAGACATTCCCATCGATGCCCTCATCGAAGCCGCTCAAAAACCGGCTCCATCAGCAGATAAACCGGCTCCCGCAGAAGACGAGGACGCTTTTTGATCAGTTGGGAGTTGTTACAAGCAATTACAAAGATCGTTTCTAGCAGCTAAGTAGTTTATTTACTCTTCGTTGGCCTCTGTCATGGCTATTGATTATTCATTTATTGCAATGATTTAATAGCCACAATTGGCATTCATACATAATACTACGCCGCCATGGACGGCGGCGAGAAGCGAGGGAGGGATGTCCAGGGATGGACATTCGACCCGCAAATACGATTGCACAGAAAAGCGTATGGGGGTGCAGGGGGTGTTTACAAT
>JAFRYG010000139.1 GCA_017441205.1 Pseudomonadota bacterium | reverse complement strand
TGAACGGTGCGAATCGCAGAGCCCAATGAGCAAATAAAACCTGCGAGTTGATGCGCCGACAGGCGCATGGAAACGAAGCAGGTTTTATATTGCGAATTGAGGAAGCGCGTATTTGCTTGCAAATAGCGCCGTGGGGGGCAACTGCCCCCCACCACACAAAAGAGATTACTTAAAGAAGTGCGTTGCGTAATTATTCCCTGTATGATGGTTTTGTTTGGTTTTGATATTGATTTATCTTTGGGGAGGAATTCGATGCGTAGATGTTTGTTTTTGGCTTTATTTGCAATGTTTGTGGTTTTGGGATGCGCGGGAAGTTCCAGAGAGGTTCAGACGCCGGCGAGTACATCAGCGGGCAGTGCGGTGTCGGGCACATCAGGCAGTGTGATGTCGGACGATGTTTCGACAATCAACGGCGAATTATTGCCTCCGCTGCATGCCGCATGCAACAGCAGCCATATTGATAAGGATTTGATTCGAAAGCTCGCGGATGAAGGCGCCGATGTCAATGAAGAGGTGCCGATCGATAAATCGGGTGCGATACGCCTGTCGCCGCTGATGATTGCCTGTGATCGAAGCGATATCGATGTGGAGGCGGTTAAACTGCTGATAGAACTCGGCGCAAATGTCAATGAATCTGCAGGCAGAGAGGGATTTTATGTGCCGGAGGAACAAGAGCGTTATCGCGGAAAAACGGCGCTGATGATTGCCAGCAACCGCAGCGTGATTGATAAGGATGCCATTCGGGTTCTGGTGTCTGCAGGCGCAGATTTGAATGCACGGTCCAGCGACGATTATAAAGACATGTCTGCGCTGATGCTCGCCTGCAATCGCAGCGAGATCGACGATGAAGCCATTAAGCTGATGATAGAGCTCGGGGCAGATGTGAATCTGGGCAACAACAACAATGACAATTCGGTGATGATCGCAACCGACAGGATACATGCCGATATTCAGGCTTCAAAGATTCTTCTGGACGCAGGGATCAATGTCAATCAGGTTGCCAAAAACAGCACGGTTCTGCTGATGGGCGGCGGTGTCCTCAACAGTCTGGAGCTGACCAAAAAGATCGTCGCCATGGGCGCGGATATCCATTATGTCGATCGTGACGGCATGAGTTTGCTTGGGTATGCGGCGGCGTTCGGATCGGAAGATGTCGTTCAGTACTATATTGACAACGGACTGGATGTGAATCACGTCCGCGATGACGGACAGCCGGTGGTGATGCAGGCTGCATGGGGAAATACACTGGATGTTGTGAAGATGCTGGTGAAGGCCGGTGCTGACCTTTCTATTAAAGCCGATGATGGCTGGACGAATCTGATAAGTGCCTGCAATCCCAAGTCTGATAATGTGAATTATCAGCGGATAGATCGTCCTCAGCTGGATGTTGCGCAGTATCTGATAGATTCCGGAGCCAGTGTTCGGGAGAAATCATCGGATGGACGGACTGCCCTGACTGTACTCGTAAAAAATAGAAATGATGTGACGGATCTGGTCAAACTGCTGGTGTCCAATGGTGCCGATGTCAATCATCGCACCCCAAAAGGCGTGACGCCGCTGATGTGGGCAAATCATCCGAATGTCATAAAGTATTTGCTGGACAAGGGTGCAGATATCAATGCGGTCGATCATAAACAGTGGACCGCACTGCACTGGGCAATTCGCAACAACAGGCTGGAAGCTGCTCAGGTTTTGCTCGATGCCGGCATCGACCGAAATGCAAAGGATACGGATGGCGATGATGTGCGAGGGGTGGCTTATTCAGCTGAAGCAATAGAGTTTTTATATAAAAATGGTTATCGGTTTAATGATGTATGGACGAATATTGATGATTACTATCATGTTCTGAACAATGCAGAACATGACTTTAATATGTCAAATCGCCTCCTGACGATGCTGATGGTGGGCGGCGGCAGTGACAATCCCAGGATCGGAAGCGAAATTATCAGTTATATCAGTCACTCGGACATCGTACCGATTCAGATTGACGAAATCATCGATGAAATCGTGCGCAGAAATCCCAATGTGTTGAATGAGCCTGCCGAATATGGTGTCAATCATCTGACCGAAATCATGATGCACCGTCCGGATAGTTGGTTTTCGGCTATACTCATAAAGCATGGTGCAAAAATTCAGACACGCCAGGGGGAATCTCCGTTTGCTGTCGTATTCAGGACTGCCAGTCCGTCGACTGCCGTGGTCAAAGCTCTGATTGCATCGGGTGAAGATGTCAACGTGACGATAAAGGGTTTTCTGGATAAGCCCGTTCCGGTTCTCAAGATGATTGCGAGGTTTGCGCCGGGTGCCTTGAAAGATGCACTGGAAGCAGGTGCGGATCCGAATGTGACCGATGAAGATGGATTTACGCCATTGATGTCAGTTCGCTATGTTGAGGCAGCTCTGGAATTGCTTCATGCCGGAGCAAATCCGAATGCGCGCCTGAATAATGGCAAGTCCGTTCTGATGATGTATGCCGAGAGCGGAGATTCCGAAATCGTAAAAGCCCTTCTGGATGCCGGAGCTGTCGTCGATATAGAAACCATGGCTTATGCGGATAATGCAGAAATCGCATCATTGCTGCGCAACCACATGTCGGATGGTCACTATACGCTCGAAAATCTGCTGTATATGGACGAGGTCACAGAAGATATGATTAAGGATGTCATTGCAGGCGGCTATGATCTGAATAAACCACTGGATGAGAATAACCAGACATTGCTGACGTTTGCATGCCGCAGCGGTCAGGGCGGAAAGATCAAATTGCTGCTCAAATATGGCGCAGATCCGAATATTCCTGCAAAAAATGATTTCGGAATGACGCCATTCATGCTGGCGGTCAGCAAGTGGATGAGTCCAAATACCATGGATATCGAAACCATTCGGGCATTGATCAAGGCCGGTGCTAAAATAAATTCACAGGATGAATCCGGTATGACCCCTCTGATGCATGCGACGGAGATGCCCCACGGGGAGAAGCTGGGATCGGATATCGTCCGTTTACTGATTGAATCCGGAGCCGATGCTAAAATGAGTGATATTGATGGCAGAAATGTACTTTCTCATCTGAGTTACGATCTGGAACCGGAAATCGTCAAATTGCTGCTGAAAAAAGGTGTGGATGCAAAGCAAAAGAATGAGGATGGTTCGACGCCGCTGATGTTTCAGTGCAACCCGGAAATCATGAAATTGCTGATAGATGCGGGCGCAGATGTGAATGCAAAGAATAAGGAAGGCAAAACTGCGCTGATAGCTCTGCCCGAGTTCTGTCACTATTCAGAGACCTACGAGCATTTGGTCAAAGCCGGTGCCGATATCAATGCCAAAGACAGGGATGGTCGGAATGCACTGTACTATGCCGTCCATAACCGGCACTTTGAGGTGATTGAATATCTGGCGAGGTCGGGAATCGATGTCAATGCCAAAGACAAGGATGGCAAAACCGTTATTGAAACGCTTAAACCAAGCCCGACAACGCCCCGTCTCGTTCACATGCTGCAATCGTCGGGTGCAGCCGGAACTCCGCAGCCGGGCTGGGATGAAGTGATTCATTATAAATGGTAGTGAATAATTAAATCAGATATGCCCCGGCGGGGCATCATTATCAAAAATAATGCACGTTCAGAACGACCATCATTAAATTGCAGCATGCGTGACATACGATGGCGCCAATGAGTCCGCCGGTGCGGTAGCGGATTGCGCCGAACAGCAGTCCGGGAAAGAACGTGAGCAGGCGAGTAATGTTGCCGCTGGGCAGATGGGCCAGGGCAAATGCGTAGGATGCCAGTGCAATCGCGAGTGCCGGCGCAGCTTTGGTGAACTTTGGCTTCGAACGGAAGTATTTGAGCATCGCCGTCTGAAAATAGCCGCGATAGAAGAATTCCTCGGGCATCGCGACGCACAGAAACTGAATGGGAATTTCGTAATACAGCGGCGTTTCGAGGCGGCTGTAGTTATCCAGGTTCAGCTGAAAATCCATGCCGAGAATCGCAGTGCGCAGAAAGTGGTTGCCCAGAGCCACCGGGATCAGCAGTATCGCCACAGTGATTACGCCCGTAAGAAAATCGCGCCATGACCAGGAGATGACGACGCCGGCTTCGGCTTCGTCGCGCGGGTGTATCCTGCGGACGAAAATCAGCGGGACAGCAATGAGGCTCAGTACCGCGCAAAGCCAGGTGATGTCGGTGACAGGTGATCCTGCGCTCTGTGTCAGGACACATACTATCGTAATCGCAAAGCAGATCAGGAAGGCGACAATGGGTTCTTTCATATCTGATTAGATTGCAATGCGGGCGATGGCTTCGAGGATGTCTGTGCGCAGATTTCCCGGGCGCAGGCGCATCAGTGCCTGTTTGTAGTAGGTCACGGCAAGTCTGTGTTCACCGTTGAGTTCTGCAAGGCGAGCGTGGAGAATGATAAAATCGAATGTGGCAAACAGATCGACGACTTCAGAACTGAGTTCGAGTGCATCCTGACAACGATTTTCATCGCAGCATTCCTGGCACCACGAACGCACCATCTCGAACGCTCTGGCATCGGAAAATTCAGCACCTCTGTGCATGCCGCGCCGAAGATTCCTGAGGGCATCGATGTACTGACCATCTGTCGAATCGCACCAGAACAGCGCGATGTAACCGCTTGCAATGTCGGGATCTTCTGCAATGGCGCGGGTTGCAAGTTCTCTGCATGTGGTGTCGCAATGACCGCGTTCGGCGCACATCAGGGCATATTCCGCACAGGCTTCCGGTGTCGGTTCGGTTTGAATGATATTGCGAAGGAGTTCGAGCGCTTCGTCGTTGTATTCAAGCTTGCGCAGTGCAAAGGCCTGGATCACTCTGGCCTCTGACCCTTCATTCGAATGCGCACACGAGAGCGCATATTCGGCCGCCGCTTTGGCTGCTTCATAGTTGCCTTCTGCATAAAAATCTCTGGCATGGCCAAGATGGGCTTCATAATGCGACACGGTGAACGCTCTCGGAATGGTTTGGGGGAATTGCCTTCAGGCGGAAACAGAAAGTGTACTGAAAATCAGGGCTGAATGCGGACGCATCAGCATCTCGTATAGACGGAAATGAGCTCCGGCGTGCGATCGCGGAATTTGCCGATAAATTTTTTCAGGGCATCCAGACAACCGGGTTCGCTGTCGAGGTGGATCTTTTCTGCAAATGCTTCCCATTTATTCAGCATTTCCCTCTCTTTTTCTGTGGGTTCTGCTTTTTTCATCAGCTTTTGAAGGTTGTCGATCTGGAAAACATATTCGCCGAGTTCTGCCGGAATCTGGCGGCCGCAGTACGAAACGGGACCGCATGGTTCCAGACGGCGCGCACCCATTCCGAGCAGGAATTTAAAGGGAGCCCCTGTCAGTTCCTCGAGTTTTTTCAGGACGTCGCCGAGGTACAGGTTGTCGAAATACAGCGTGCCCAGGTGTTGTCCAAGGCGTTCCAGTTCGCCCGCAAGCTCTGTCCCCATGAGCAGATCCTGAGTCATAATCTTCTCTTCCAGAACTTTGGTATCGCAGGCATAAAACGTCAATTCATCTTTCATAATTTTCTCCTGAGTAGTCAACGGACAAGAGCCGGAGATGAATTTTACGCCGAATTGGTTTTTAAGTCTATGGATTGAAATGTTTTGTTTTATGGCGCGTCTTGCATTCGCATACGCCGCGCCGCCTGTGCTATGGCTTTGCCATACGCACAGGCATAAAAAAAGCCGCCCGAAGGGCGGCTTGTATTTATGCCGTTTTTTCTTTTCTGCGTCGAATTGTCAATGGAATGCCCGCAATCAGGCAAATGATGGCGGCGATAAGGCCCATCATCGTGACGGTATGCGCGATTCTGGTGATATCCTGAGCGTCAGCGCTCTTATCTGATTTCTCGCCGAGCGCGGCGCGGTAGGGATCCATACCGAGTTTTGTATTGTAACCGACAATTTTGGTTTCATTAATCCAGACAGTTGGCGCACCTTCAAAACCGGTGCCCTTGATGTTTTCGAGGATTTGATCGACGGCAGCTGCGGATGTCGGATCGGTCAGGCAGGATTTGAATGCATCTTCGTTAATGCTGCATTGGCGCGCGTATTCGAGGATTTTACCGGTATCGGTGCTGGGCTCTTCAAACTGGCAGTCCGCGAATTCGCTCGCTTTTTTCTGCTTTTCTGCGCAGAAGTAGGCGATGCAGGCTTCCTTGTGCTGGCGAAGCGGAATCGTCAGACGCGTAAAATTGATGCGTTCACCGTATTCGAGCAGGAGTTTGTTGAACTCCGGATGAAGCTGGCGGCAGTGCGGGCATTCGAAACTCGAAATTTCGACGACGTTGATTTTGCCGGGAACATAAAAGGACTGAATGTAATCCGGAACGACACTTCCATTGGCCTGTGGTTCGGCTTTGGGGTCTTCATGAGGTCGGGTTCCCCAGGCGATCGGACCGCACGCAATCACGAAATAAAACGCCAGCCACAGAACCGGATGCAGAATGGATGGCTTGGCTGGTGCGGCTTTCTCGTCGTCTGAACTGGCCTTTTTATTCTGCAGCAACAGCAGTACTGCGGGAATGACCATGATGATGGCGAACGTATCGATGCCCATGCACAGCCAGCAGAATGCGTGAATTTCGATGGCCTGGACAATGATAAATCCCATTGCTCCCAGGGCGCAGCAGATGATGGCCAGCGGAACCCAGAATTTCGACATGTTTTTTCCAAGGAATCTGGCTTCCGAACGGGCAAAAAAGAAACTCGTCAAAAAGAAAAATGAATAGGCGAGCAGTCCCAGTGTGGGAAGAAATATGCCGTATTTCTGGCCGAATTCCGATTGTGCGACGACGGCGCACGATGCACCTTCGGCACAGAAGGTATGGGCCACAAAATAATAGTCAACCGCCAGCATTGACGCGAAAAACAGCGCTGCAAGCGAAAGAAGTCGTATGGCTGTATACAGCCAGCCTTTGGGAATATCGCGTATGCTCATGAAAGATTCCTGAAACTGCAAAATGATGTCGTTATTGTTTATCCGAAAAGTGCACAGGCATGCCTGCACACCAAATGGCGCTGTTTATCAAAATGCAGTGTCAATGTAAATCATTCCGGAATCTTTTCTGGGGGGGCCGGCCATAGAGAATGAGGCTGTTTTTTGATCTCTCCCCCCCGACCATACGGATACTCCTCGTATAGCGGGGGATTCTGTTGCTTTCGTTTCCTGACAATTCCACCGATATACTGGTAAAGAAGTTCACGCCATTGGACATCAATGGATGCGTCTCGCGAATGCACAGCAAAAACATAATGAATATAGATTTGTGAATAGGTATTTGGCATGATTTGAATTTTTCTCGAAAACCTCTAACGAGGTTTATATGGATTGGTTTTGCTTTTACCCCCGGCGTTGCCGGGGGCTACTCGCCAAAAGCCCTATGGGCTTTATATAATGCGTTATCAACAAACTTTGCGTACACCATGCGGCGTTGCCGGGGGCTTAGAATTGGTAAACTCCTGAGTGTACAGAAAAATACACGAGAGCTGAACTTGTCTATCCCCACATCGTCATGTTTGGCTTGAGAATCCAGGTTATTAATCAACATTATTTACAATCAGGGATATTATTGTCTATATCAACGCATGAAGGCAAATCGGTCGGCATAGTCCAAGACGGGTTAGTTTTCTTTTTGCAATTTTTTTTCAAATCATACTCATAATATTTTTTAATTTGACTGTCTGTTACACATATCAACCATACATCGCAAGTAAATACCTTATCATTTGAGTTCACATCTAGTCCGCATTTGAGTTCTTCCCAATAAGATAATTTACCGTCAGATGAATTTATGCATCTATATGGTATTTCAGGATTATTGTATGAGGATTTTTTGTTGATAAATATTTTGATTTTATTATTTGTGCAACTACCGCAATCAATGTCCTTGCAATTATCAGGATCCTTAATGCATGGTTCTTCCTCTCCCCATGCGCCATCTCCATTGCAGTTTTTTATTATTTTGCCTTCGCAGTATACTTGTTTATTGTTCGGATTGCAGTCTGGGTAGCAATCGTTTATCTGAGGATTACAGCCATTCGGGCAATGTTTGCTGCTCAAACTCCATTTCCCATCTTTGCAGTTTTTAATACTATTATCCACTTGGCATTTTGGCCCATCGTCACATTCTGCACAATATGATTCATTATTGGGCCTTTCGAAACAATTATATGGGGTGCAGTCTTTTTCTTTATGCCATTCGCCGTTCTTGCCATTCTTTTCATCGCATCTCATTAAATAAGTACCATTATCGCTGCATTTAGTCTGGCCGTCAATACAGTCAGTTTTTGTTTCTTTACATTTTTCACCATCACATCCGGCAGCGCAGGGTTTAGGGGGTTGCCATTGGCCATTTTGGCAGGTCTGCTCCTGATTATTTTCACATTTTGTGATGCCTTCACCGCTGCATGATTCCGTTGGCTCTTCTTTGCATTTATTACCATCGCATCCGGCATTGTCGCAGTTTTTAAGGAACTTCCAGGTGTTGTCTTCGCATTTGTACATAATGCCACTTTCACATTTTGTGGTGTCTTCATTCCTGCATGATATTTTACATTTATCACCATCACATCCGTCAGTGCCGCAGGGGTTAGGGAATTGCCATTGGCCATTTACACAGGTCTGCTCCTGATTATTTTCGCATTTGGTGGTGTCATTGATGCAGGGGGCAGGAGTGGGCTCATCCTCGCATCCGGTTGTGTCATCGCATTTATCGGTTGGGCAGTCTGTTCCATGCCATTGGCCATCGTCGTCGCAGACCTGGTAAGTCATAAGGATATTCTCTGATTTGCAATGAGCTTCGTTGGGCTTGCACTCCCTGCAGGTTTTCCGGTCGCTTCTGCAATCGCAGGAATCCTCGTTACCCCATTGGCCGTCTATGCATTCGCTGTATTTTCCATTTATACATTGCGTTGAATCTGCGTGGCACATATTGCAGCGGTTATTCTTTTCGTCACAGCCATGCTCACAAGGTGTATCAATGAGTGTATCATTTTGACATTCATTGAGAATATTCCCCTCGCATTTGGGCAGATCGCCCGTACATTTTGGCCGTTCAGCGCATTCCGTTTTGTCTGCGCTGCATTCGGAAGAACCGCACTCATTGGATTTATCTGACCATTTGCCCTGATTGCAGATAATATATGTCGCATTTTTTCCGGCACTGCCGGAAGTGCATATTTTGCTGCTGGATTCGCATTCTGAACATGTTTGTTCATCCATGCATTCGTTGTGTGGGCAAAATGAGCCTTCAACCCATCGTCCGTCCTTACATTTCCACATTTTTGCATCGTCGCATTTGATGCTGTCGTTCAGACATTCCCCGCATTTTCCGCCTTCTTCGTTACAGGAAACGCCATTGCAGGTTTCGAATGGCAGCCATTCGCCGGTGTAACCGCATATTTCACTGATGCCGTCGCGGCAGCGCTTGGCTGCAGCGCGGCATTGGCCGCTGTTCGCGCATTTTCCGTTGATGCAGATGACGCCGGAATCGCATGGTTTTTCTTCATCTTTGCATTTGCATTGGCCATCCTGGTAAGTGCCGCCGCTGTCTTTGCACAATTCAGCGTAACTTTCGTATTTACGCACGATTTCATCACTGCATGAAACTGCTGCGATGAAGCTCAGAAGCAATGCGGTCATGATGGCCAGTTGGGGCGAATGGGGAAAGTGGTTACTTCGGCTAAATGTGTGCCCGTGTGAGTGGGGGGGGGGGTATGTGGTTGTTTGGGTTTTGGTTTGTATGTATTTGTATTTGTTTAATTTTATTTATATTTAAGTGCATGATAATCTCCGGTCTGCGTGTGCTGAAAATATGTTTGTGTAGAAAATCGACTGTTTAAAATAACCACACGCTTTGCAATCATTGTTGCATGGATTTACAGGCAGTTCAATGCTGAATGTGTTTGATTGATTATATTTTTGATAATCTCATTTTGATTTAACTCTTATATATTGATTTTATTGAATAATATTTTTGATTAAAATGAACAGGGGGTTGCCGGAAAGGGGCAGGAAGGGTGGACACCGGCGTTCGATCTGATCAAGTCTTCACTTGAACGGTGCGAATCGCAGAGCAATGTATCGCGCTTAGCAGCGCGGTGGCTTTTTTTGTACGCTTCGCGGCAGGGGGGCCGAGATTCGCACCGGCCGGTGAACGGTGCGAATCGCAGAGCCCAGTGAGCAACGGCCAGACACGAGCCGGAGCGCCGACAGGCGCGATAGGCGAAGTGAATGGCCCTTTGCGAACTGAGGCGCATGCTCATTAATCAGTGATTAGCAGGCAATCACGATGCGTGAATGGCCCCTTGCGGACTGAGGCGAATTGTTTGGAATATGGGGCGGAGCAGGGGAGAGCTGCGTGTGGGGCTATTGCCCCCCCGCAGAGGGGGGCCCGAGATTGGCACCGTCCGGTGAACGGTGCCAATCGCAGAGGCCAATGAGCAAATAAAATTTGCGAGTTGAAGCGACGATAGCCGCGAGAAACGAAGCAAATTTTATATTGCGAATTGAGGAAGCGCGTATTTGCTTGCAAATAGCGCCGCAGGGGGCATTGCCCCCTCACAAAAAGATAATTAATCAGAGATTTCTTAAGGCGAACCCACAATCATCGCTCAACGGAGATAGCGGCGAGTGAGAGCAAAAATCAGTGGGGCCGAATCGCTGCTACAGCTCTGATCTCAGATTGCAACGTGCTTGTGAAATAGATCCTAACATAATATAAGGTATCGAACACGTAGTATGCTGTCTCTTCGGGGACACTGCTGTTTGCAGGAATTGTTTTTGTCCAGCTTTTTCATTCCCGGTGATGATATGAATGTACAGAGCGCCTCTTCCGAAAAATTGCCAAATGCGGATTTAAAAGAAACAGTGTCTGCTGCAGCAGAACATTCCGATGAGGCTAAAAAAGGGAGCTATGGCGCAGCTGAACGTGATGATCTGTCATCCGAAGCAGATGCTTTTTCGGCTGCAGCGCGAGGAATGAAGGCATCCACCGTAAAAATGACGGATGAAGAAGCTCAGCAGCTTAAAATGCCTTCCAGACCATCCTTCGAAGAACCTGACAAAACCATTCCGCTGATGGATGCCGTTGAGAGGAATGAAGAATTGACGTATCCCCTTCTGGATGCTGTCGACAATAGCGGCAAAGGGAGCGTGAATCTCAATAAAACCGAGATGCTGATTTTTGAGCAAAGCATCGATCGATGGTCGGATGCCAAACAATATGAACTCCCCGGTATCGGCGATAAAGTCGGCAATTATCTCATTGAATCTGAACTGGGAAGAGGCGGATTCGGGGCCGTGTATCGCGCAAAAAATATGACGCTTGGCCGAGATGAAGCGCTTAAACTCATTCTGCCATCGACGCGTCTTGAGTGTCTGGACTGCGAAAAAAGATTTGAACGGGAAATCGATATTGTTTCCCGACTCGAACATCCCAATATTGTCCGCCTGTACAGCAGTGGTCAAATCGAACATGGCGTTATTTGGATGACCATGGAACTCATTGAGGGCACCCGGCTGGATACCAAACTGTCGCAAAAGGGAGCAATTGGGTTCAAGAGGGCAAAACCGATTATGCTTCAGCTTTTGTGTGGTCTTCAGGAAGCCCATCGCCGGCAGATTGTCCACCGCGATCTCAAACCGGCCAATATCATGCTTTCGCAAAAGGAAGGCTATGAAGATCAGGTCGTTATCCTGGATTTTGGGCTTTCCAAAGCTCTCGGAACGTTTGAAAATGCGGAAGTGCAAAATGTAACTGTCGCCAATTCCAGGCGCGTCTACGGAACGCCTCAGTACATGGCTCCCGAACAGCTGACGACCGGAGTTCCCATTGGTCCATGGACGGATGTGTATGCTGCAGGCCTTATTCTGTTCGAAATTCTGACCGGCAATGCGGCTGTTTCCGGTTCGTCTCCTTTCGATATTGCCTACAAGCAGTCCCGCGTTCCGATCGCCTTGCCTCCGCTTTTGCAGGATACAGCCGTGGGAAAGATTATTCTCAAGGCATGTTCAAAAAAAATCGACGAACGTTATCAGAATGCCGGCGAACTCTACGATGCCCTTCAGCATGTCGAAGATATCTCGGATCCCGTTTCGGTATTGAACCGCGAACGAAATACGAAACACGATCTGACATGTCCCGACAAGGATTATTCCGATATTTCAGCCAAAGAAACCCTCATCACGACGGCCATTCCGGGCACTTATAACCCATATGCGCAGACACAGCCGACATCACCCAAACCAAATGCAGCTCTGCTGATTATCAATATTTTGGCTTATATTCTGTCGGCTGCGCTGATTGTATTTATATTGTTATATATTATGGGATTTATATCTGTTTCGTATTAGCTGCAGAGTCCGCAGCTGCTGCAGAATAATCCGCGGCACATCTCATCGAATCGTCTGGAAATATCTTTCCCGTTCAGGGTAACTGCCAGACCGCCGTGCGCAGTTTCTTTGTAATTCGATGACATGTGTTCGCCGACTTCCTTGACTGCCAGCACGACCTGATCCGGCGGAATTTGCGAACGAATTCCGGCCAGAGCCATATCTGCGGCCGTGATGGCAAAATTCGAAAACATTGCATTGCGTTTGATGCAGGGTACTTCGACGAGCCCTGCGACCGGATCACAGACGAGTCCCATGCAGTTTTTCAGGGTCAGAATAGCTCCGTGAACGACTTCTTCGGGACTGCCGTCGTGAAGCTGTACGACGGCGGCAGCTGCCATCGCAGCACCAATACCGATTTCTGCCTGGCATCCCAGGGTCGCACCTGCCGTCGGAATATCATCATAAAAGATCATGCCGATCAATGCCGCTACGAGCAGCGCTTCGACAACTTTCTTCTGCAGATCTCCCTGATTGAGTCCCAGTCCGATGTGCACATCGTACCAGGCGAGCAAAACACCGGGGATGATGCCGCATGCGCCAGCCGTTGGACAGGCAACGATGCGCCCCATCTGGGCGTTGGTTTCGGCGGATGCCATCGCATACACCGATGCAAGCGTATGGAATGACACGTAGTTCATACGCTTGATGTAGCTCAGAAGTTTTGTTGAATCTCCGCCCGATAAGCCCATCGTGCTGCGTTTAAGGCATGAGAGACCGTCGTGAACAGACGTTTTCATGACTTCCCAGAGATCGGCCATCGTGCTGAATATTGCCTTTTCATCTGTTCCCTGGAGCTTCGATTCCATTTCGAGCGCGATTTGCAGGAGGGATTTTTTCGTATCCTTTGCGTATTCCAGGGCTTCGTCAAACGTGTTGAAGACCAGCGTGAACTCATCCAAAGGCGCTCGTTGTGGGTATATTCGAGCTATCTTGCCGCCGTTCTGAATTTCCTGATTCGAAAGATTCAGTTTTGCGCCCATCGGCGGCGGACCAATCCATAAATCCCGCTTGCCGGAAATGCTCGGTACGAGCCGCGAACTGTTCACAAAACGAACTTCGACGATGCCGCCGCCGGTTGAGAACCCGGCGATCGTAAAAATGCCTTCGTCCGTCTGTGCAATGATTTCAGCAATATTGATGCAATCTCCCTGCTGGCGGATATATTTGCGATCTTCTTCGTTCGTCGCAGCCTGGAATCCGATGAATGGAATGCTCGAACCCTTTTTGCGCCAGGGAATACCGCTTTTCTGAAGGGTTTCGATTGCGCCTTCCGTCTTGAGCTGCGGGCTGTCGGGAGTAAGTCCCTTCAGACCTGCACCCAGTGCGATATGCGTTCCATGTCCAGGTCCCGTATCGCGAAATGAACCATAGAGCTTAATCGAAAACTGTTCTATTTTCCTAAAATATCCGGCTTCCTCGAGGGCCAGAAAAATATTGCGCCCCAACTGGCCAATCCGGCAGGCACCTGCCGTATGGGAGCTGCTCGGGCCAATCATTGCCGGTCCAATGATATCAAACAGCGAATGTACTTTGAGCAGTGCAACCAGATAGCGGAATGCATCGTCCTTAACGGACTGAATGATGTCATCTTCCAGAGAATCGCGGACTTCGATCTCCAGACTGTGCCGTTCCTTGATTTTGCGCGATCCAGTCCATCCGTTGCATGTCGACCAGATATCGAGTGCCGAAGGAGAAATCTGATGGCGCTGCAATATCTCGCAGATCTTGCGCACAACCGTCGACTGCGGTGAATTGAAGACCTCTATCCTGAAGAGCGTCGAATACTCCGTCACTACCGTATCGAACGAAATACTCGATGACTGCATGCGGTTGTTGAGCGTCGTGCGGCGAAATGTACCGCACCAGGTCGGAGGCTCAATGGGATAGCCCTTTTTGGACGTCTCGTTGCGATGATAAACGACGACAATCGCGAGCGATCCGTCTTCATGTGCAAAAACGCGCTGAAGCGGCGAAAATTCATAGCCCGAAAGCGTCCTCAACACATTCGGAAGGTGGTTCAGACTCAGATTGCCAAGCCAGGACTCACAGTCACCGTGATGAAACGTATACGATTCTTCGTCAGAAAGCTGGGCATAATCCGCCTGGTTGCGCAGTATTTTCCAATGCGCAGCAATGATTTCCTGGGGCACTTCACGCGAATAGTTCCACGGCATCTTGTGCAGAAAATCCGCCAGCATCAGCTTTTCGCGATCATCACGCACCAATGGCCCAAGATTCTGAAAAACCCTTTTTCTATCGGCATTCAGGCGATACGCCTCAACAGATTTTCGAAACGACACTTTATCTACCCCATTGAAAACCGGTCATTGTCTGACCGAAACTTCGATGGTTACTAGCATATATTGCACCTACATTCAACTACACAGGGAATATATCTGGTTTTGTTGAGTGTCCCCATTGCCTGAAAGCAATCGGGCTATCGGCTGTTGTGTTGATTATAGCCTGGAGCTTTGAGCTTTTTTGTGCCAAGTGGTTAGTGATTGTTTTGGGCAAGCAATAACGAAGGCCATGTCTGGAAAACGATGATTATGGCTTTGGTATCCGTCAACAGATTATCTCCTGCCGTGACTGACTCCCAACGATTAAAAGCTCCAGGCTCAGGGATTATCGATACTTTGTCATACTGTGTCAGCCACTGGTTTGCCGTTTGTTATTTGGTATTTATCAGATCATTTCTGTTCTCATCCACGCGCAGATCGCTTTTCTTCATGAGTTCCTGAATCATTTGCCGCGCAGCCATCGAGCGGCCTGCCTGAACGATTTTGGCGCGCATGAATTCGCGGTCTTTGGGCAGGCTGGCTTTTTTTTCTTTCGTCATCTTTTTGAACAGGATGAGATGATAACCGAATTCGGATTCGACAACGGGGCTGATTGGATTTTCGGCAGAGAGCTGAAAGGATGCGTCGGCAAATTCCTGAACGACCGTCTGATAGTCCAGTGATTCTCCCAGAAATGAAGTCATGGGGCGTCTGGGAAAAGTGAGATCCGGATTCATATCTGTCCTGAAACCGGCTTTTGTCAGGCGTTCGGCTGCATTTCTGAATGCATCATCCGTGAGTTCGCCGGATTTGAGGAGTTCATTTCGGATGGCATCGAGGGCCTGGCGGCGTTCCTGCGGCGTAGATCTTTTGTCCGGTCGAATGAGAATATGGCTGACCGTCGCGAGTGCCGGATGGCCGCTTCGAAAAGCATAAGCATCGATGGCCTGCTGAATCATCGCGTCATCGACGATATCCGGGGAAAAGACATCTTCTATTTCGGATTTGAGCCATGCATTGGCAAAAGCTTTGCGTTCGGCCCAGACTGCCACAAAGGGATCATGATTCTCTGCACTCATGATTTGGATAATATCGAACTGCCGCCGGGCAGCCTCTTCGTCGATATCCATGTGTCTGGAGCGGTAGATCTTCCATTCTTCGGCAAGCAGATCTGGCGTCTGTGGGGCGAGCATTCCCGTCTCATATTGCTTTTGTGCATCTGCCGCTTTGTTCTGATCCGAATCCGTCTGACAGGCAGTCAACAGAATCGCGGTGATGATGACAGAGAAAAGGGGGCGCATGTGAATTGGGAGTTGGGAGTTGGAAGTTGGGAGTTGGGAGTTGGGAGTTGGGAGTTACGCAATCACAAAGATTCTTGCCAAAGTATCGGGAAATGCTGAGTAATTCTATAAGCTATAAGCTATAAGCTCTAAGCTCCAAGCTCACCATGAGTTGGAAGTTGGGAGTGATGTTGTAGCAGAGATGTGCGAATTGCACGTCTGTATTTGGGTTTGTGGTTTATGATTGGTTTTATTTTTGTCTTCCGGAGGCGGCGATGGCGTATCGGGCAAACAGCGTGCTCATGCGCCAGACGATGAGACCGGAAATACCGAATATTGCCACTTTAAGCCATGAAGCCTGCAGAGCAAAGAATATCCCGGCGATGAGGAGTACACCACCAATGATGAGACATATCAAGGAAATCCGATCATATAATGTCGTTCGTGGCGGTGTGTTGTCGTTCATGGTGGAGTGAATTGCCCTTTGCGAACTGAGGTGAATTGTTTGTATTTCGGAAAAGGGGGCGTTGCGGGGGATGATCCCCCGCAGTGGGGGTAGCGGCCCGCTCCCTCTCCCGCTCTCTCACATCTACCAGATGATCCCCCGCAGTGGGGGTAGCGGCGTACCTCACCCCATACCCTCTGTCACTTCGTGACATCCCCCTTTCCCCTCTCCAATGTGGAGAGGGGAGAGGGGGAACGTCTGCGCTTCAGACAAGGGGGAGGGGGGTGAGGTAGCCGCGCAGGGGGCGGCTGCCCCCTCCCAAAACAGAATCACATTACCGCTTGTGCACAAATTTGGAAAGATTATCCGGTTATTTGGATGTCCATGTCACTTTTGTAATGTGGACGCGGTTGTCCTCATTACTGGGTGTTTGTTTGGTGCTCGGCGTTGGGATGATCGAAAAACCGGTCAGAGAACTGTCGTTGATGATGAACGGTTCTGATGTCACTTCAACAACATTGTTCTTGTCAAAGGTATGGGTGATTTGCTTTACAAAGGTACCGCCTGCGATGTCGAACGTTCCCTGGCCGCCGGTCGGGTTGTACGAAACATAGCTTACGGTGACGGAACCCACGCCCTGAATGCCGGTCACGTCGATGCGCGTCGATTTTGTGGGGTTGCCGGTGAGCGTAACGCCGGGGGGTTTGGTGCCATAGGTTTGGTAGTTGCCGACGGCCTTGAACGTCGCGCCATCGACTTGTTCCTGATATACGCCGTCATATCCGGATTGTTTGGGTTTGCACGATTCACAGCTGAAATCGACGGTATGGGAATTGAGCGGAGCGCATCCATCGTCGCCGTTCGGGCAGAAATCGCAGACATCTCCGATGGTGTCGCCGTCTGCATCGGCCTGATCCGGATTGGCTTTGTTCGGACAATTGTCTTCCGGGTTGTCAATGCCGTCGTTGTCGGCATCCGTCGTGGCGGGATTGCATGATGCATCATTGGCAGCACATTCGGGATAGGGATCGCATTCATCCCCAAGTTTGTCGCCGTCGGTATCGGTTTGTGCAGGGTTGGCGACATTGGGACAATTATCGACAGAATCCGGGATGCCGTCCTTGTCGGTATCGACAGGGGGTGGCGTGTTGCCGTCGCATGTATCGTCGTTGGCCTTGCAGTCCGGGTAGGGATCGCAGATGTCGCCGTAGCCGTCGCCATCGGTGTCGGTCTGTTTGCGGTCCGTCTCCATGGGACGAATGGGGTTGAACATCGTCGGGCAGTTGTCTTTGTCATCGTTAATGCCGTCGCCGTCGGCATCATTCTGGTCTGTATAATCTCCCGTATAGAGCGTCGTGTGACCGTCCGTCGTGTCAGCTTTGCGCGTCCTTTGAGGGACGCATGTGGGTTCATTCGGCGGCTCATTGCAGAAGAACATGCCGTAGGTCGTCGATTTTTTGATGAATTCGTAATCGACGATCTCGGCTTTGGCATTGGCAGCCTTGAAATCAAAGACCTTGTTGGTCTGGCAGTCTTTTTCGTTGACCGGTGAACCGGAATCCATGAGTTCGGCTTCGCCGAATATTCGGGTACCATTGAGCGTGACGAGCAGAACATCCTGATTGTCGGCTTCGATGACCGCACGATACAGATCTTTGGTTTTGGTCGTTTTGAACATGACGAGATCGGCGAGGTAACCCTTTTCGATTTTTCCGATGTGTTTGTCGACGCCAAGTGCAACGGCGTTGTTCCACGTCGGCATTTTCCAGATTTCGTAATCGCTGAAATACCGGCTGTAATGATTCTGATTCAGGTAATCGACGCACTTGAGTTCCCGGAGCATATTGGCGGATCCGGAATACAGCCAGTCGGTGCCCAGACCGAGCGTGACGCCCATGCGATCGTACAGGGGAGCCTGGGCGGTGTCGCCATAGAGGGAGATATTGGTTCGCGGCGACCAGATGAGCTTGACGTTGTTGGCCGCCATTTTCTTAATGATATCGAGCGTCGCTCCGATGCCATGAATGACGGCGACATTGGGCTTGAAAATGTCGATGGATTTATTGCCCTGCCCCGACAGACACCGCAGTTCGTTGAGTGCGGCCTGGTTGATGCCTTCGGCAATGTGGGGGCCGTAGGGACATTCCAGATCCATTTGGATCGCATTGCTCTTATAGTTGTATGGACATCCGGAATCATAGGTGGTGCCGTCATTGTCGTTGAGCGGAAAGGTTTCGTAGACAGAGACCACACCGCCGACCGCAGAATTCTTGATATCGAGGTTTCTGGCCAGTCCGGGGGCAGAACCGGAACCAAAAATAGATGTTGTTCCGGACATAAGCGCGCGGATTTCGACGACGGAGTTGCCGTTGTTGGAGGTCGTCTGCGGTCCGGGAATCTTGGTATGCTTATCTTTGCCCTTGCGCCATTCGTGGCGGTGATCGTATCGCTCAGCGCCCCATTTGGCCGGTTCACCGTTCGAATAGGTAATGTGTTCGTGACCATTGATGAATGCCGGGCTGATGACCGAATCCGGACAGGTAATGACTGTGGCATTCTTTAAATCCGGTTCGCAGCCCACGTAGGTGATCTTGCCATTTTCAACGACGACGCTTCCGCCGACAAACGTCTTGTCCAGTCCAAGTACATCGCCGCGCAGCACGAGTTTCTTGCCCGAACCCGTCTTTTGACAGGCATTGCCCGGAGTCGTCAGCGCTTGGCATTCCGTGATTTCGGGCGCCGTGCCGTGGGCAACGCATTCGCCAGCCTGACAGATTTCGCCGCTCTTGCATGACTGCAGATCCCATGTTTTATTCGCATTGCATGTCGCAACCTTGCCGTTCTTGCATGTGGTTTCTTTCGGCGTGCAGGGCTTGTCTTCGCAAACGCCATTTTTGCAGGTCTGGTCTGTGCCGCACGAGGCGGTGACAATCTTTCCTTCCACGCACGTCAGACGATCATTGTTCTGCCCGCATTTGGGATAATCTGCATCGCTGCATTCGGGTACAAATACGCAGGTACCATTGGTACATGTATTGTCTTTGCAGGATGTCTTGACAATTTTTCCGGATTCACACGTCAGGCGATTGTTCTGGTCGTCGCATTTGGGATAGTCCGTTTCGACGCATTCAGGCTTGGACTCCCGGCATTCACCTTCTGTACAGGTTTTGGTTCCGCACGAGTCCGTCTGGATCTTTCCGGCGACGCAGGTCAGGCGGTTGTTGCCGTCGCACTTGGGATAATCCGCTTCATTGCATGCCGCCTGCCCCTTTTCGGTGCATTCGCCGCTGAGACAAACTTTATCGCCGCACGATTCAGACTGAACCTGCCCGCCGGCGCAGGTCAGGCGGTTATTGCCGTCGCACTTGGGATAATCCGCTTCATTGCATGCCGTCTGTCCCTTTTCGGTACATTCGCCGCTGAGACAAACTTTATCGCCGCACGATTCAGTCTGAATCTGCCCGCCGGCGCAGGTTAGACGGTTGTTGCCGTCGCACTTGGGATAATCCGCTTCATTGCATGCCGCCTGTCCCTTTTCGGTACATTCGCCGCTGAGACAAACTTTATCGCCGCACGATTCAGTCTGAATCTGCCCGCCGGCGCAGGT
>JAFRYG010000138.1 GCA_017441205.1 Pseudomonadota bacterium | reverse complement strand
CTTTTTTGGTGGCAATTTGCGCCGTGGGGGCCGTGCCCCCCCTTACCAAAGAAACTTAATCAGAGATTCCCTGAATCTGACAAATAACATTTCATTTACCCGCAATAATCGCAAAGATGAAATCGGACGGTCACACGTTCATTCTCATAGTAATCGTATTATTATTTGCTATACTGGAAACGGACTTTTTCTTTGAGGAGGAAAGATGCTTCACCATAAATCCTGGTTATTCATTGCAGCAGCATTGCTTGTATTTTCTTCATGCTCCGAAGAATCATCTGTTAAAACCATATCATCCGGAACAAATGAAACGCCGGAACAGGAAACCAAACCTGCCCCCGAAAAGCCTTCAAAAGCCAAAGTCGGCGAAAAATGCGGCAAGGACATTCAATGCGATGACGGGCTTGTATGCAAAGATAATATCTGCGCCAAAGAATCTGAATCTAAACCTGAAGAAAAAGATCCTGAAGCAGAAGATGCAAAATGCGATTCCGATGAATCGTGCGGCAAGGATATGAAATGCGACGCCGGAACGTGCAAAACAGTTGCGCATACCGGCGATGCATGCGATGAAAAAGTCCTTTGTGAAGAGAGCAGCTGCGAAGAAGGAAAATGCCGACGCTATGGCCCGGAAGGCGAGGAATGTGACGAAACTGCCAAATTATGTGATCCAGGGCTGCAGTGTTCCAAAGCCGGTTTTTGCCGAAAACCCGTACAATTGGGCGAAAAATGTGACGATTATGATCTCGTGTGCGATGGCAGCTATGTTTGCTCCAATGATTTGGTTTGTATTAAAAAAGTTGGCTACGGAGAAGACTGTGGCCCGGAAATTCATGCAGAATGCAGCGGATACGACAATCCGGTGTGTTCAGAGGGCAAATGCAGAACCATTACGTCCGGTGCATCATGTAACGAAATGAACATTTGTCCGGATGATCAGCTTTGCTTCGAAGGGGAATGCCTCGACAAATCAGAATGCAAGGAAGACAAAGACTGCGACGCAGATACCTACTGCTGCACAGAAGACGGATGTAAACTTAAAAATACATGCATCCCCTATGGCAAAGGACCGCGCCCGGAAGTAAATGACAAATGCGAATACGAAACAGTTAGCGGACTCTTTGAAGCTGCGATCCAGTGCGAGTGGACCAGTGATGCCAAAGCCTATCCCGATCACCAGAATGTTTTAATGACACCGCTGGTCATGAATACGCCTCATGATTCCGGCCAGGCCAATGAAATCATATTTACGACCTATAACTGCAGCGACGGCGGTGAGCCCTCCGGAAAGGGTTCATCGCTCGACTGCAATGGCGTCATCCGCATTATCAATGCCGAAACCTGCGCGCTGCACGAAAGTATCTTTGACGACAAGAACCGGGTCATTGGCGGATCCAATCTTGCGATGGCAGATGTAACCGGTGACGGAAACCCGGAAATTATTGCCAGCCGCGGCATTGCACAGCCTGAAGGTGCTGCTGCGGGCGGAGGTCTGGTCGTCTTTACATGGGATGACAGCGCCAAACACTACAAAGTCCTGTGCAATACGAAGGATCATTCCGGCAATCTCAACTGGGGCGGTTCGGCCCTCCATGATATCAACAATGATGGCATCGCTGAAATCATAGGTTATGGCGGAGAAGTATTCCGGGCAAAGGATTGCGCGCGGCTTAACCCCGGTCAGACAATCTCTGAACTGTATTATACGCCGACGCTTGGTGATCTGGACGGTGACGGAAAAGTCGAGATAATCGGTACAACCAACATTTATCGCTGGAACAACGAAGCCAATAAGTGGGATACAGCTTATTCCAACGTCCGCGAAACCGGTATCCATCAGGCATTCGCGGATTTTGGTACGCCAAAGGAAGATGGAACTTTCGACTTTGAACACTTCGATGGCATCGCAGAAACTGTGGGATGCGGAAGCAACGTCGTAGAACTGAGCACACTGAGCGGCAAAAAGCTGATGCGCGTGGAAGGCGTAAGCGGCGGAGGCCCATGCACTATCGGTGATTTCAATGGTGACAAGCTGCCTGAAATTGCGACTGCATTCGGCGATCAATACCGCGTGTTTGACCCCAAATGCACAAAGGATTCCAATGGTGCACTTCCCAAAGGATGTGCCCGGGAAAGTGTCCTCTGGGAAAAATATTCACAGGATGCCAGCTCTGCATCCACGGGCTCATCACTGTTCGATTTTGATGGCGATGGCGCAATGGAAGCCGTTTATGCCGATGAATGTTACACGCGCGTTTATGACGGTAAGACCGGCGACGTCCTGTTTTCGGCATTCCGTTCCAGTGCTACCTGGCACGAATATCCGGTCATTGCTGACGTAGATAATGACGAATCCGCCGAAATCGTCGTCGGTTCGAACAACAGCATGGTGTGTGCCTCTCCGGATCCCATTCACAGGGGACTGCGCTGCAAAAAGGATGACGACTGCAAGTCAAAGAAATGTGTCGGAGAGCTTTGCAGGTGTACCGGCGAAGGCGGCGATCAATGTAACTCCCGAACCGATATGAAGGGCAATATTTTGAATGAGTATAAGTGCGTCGCTCCATTGCCCGGCGACGAAACCGGAGGAAACGTATGCCGGGCCATCCGGGCTAACGAAACTCGCGTCACGGGCGTCCGCGTCATGCGGGATCGCCTCGATCGCTGGACAAGTTCCAGATCAATATGGAATCAGCACGCGTATTCCATTACCAATGTCAACGATGACATGACAATTCCCAAAACTGCCAACTGGGTTCAGAATTTCCTGAGCACCAAGCCAACTCTGAATAACTTCAGACAAAATGTTCAGGGAGAACGCGGAAAAAATACCGCTCCGGACATTACAGGCAAGCTCGACAAAGACAATCTGTGTATCAAATCCGGTTCCGGAATCACCCTGCATGGTGTGGTCTGTAATCGCGGTACCAAAGCCGTTGGTTCCAAACTGCCAGCCTCATTCTATGCGGTAGACAAAGATGGAAATCTCGGAGAAAAATTCTGTACGGCTTACACCAGTGCCAATGTTCCCATCGGAAAATGCCTCGAGGTTTCGTGTGAAATCACCGAAGTTCCCGGCAATATCCGCATTCGCATGGTTACGAACGATGATGGAAAAGGCGGTCATACCACCGTCGAATGCAACCCCGACAACAACACCGATGAGATTTTACTCAATGGCTGCAAAGTCAATTAGTCAGACATTCCCCAAAACATCCCCAGGCATTTTTGCAGATTCTGCGCAGTTTCATCCCTCAAAGGATAATCGTCTGCCGTCTGGCTGACAAAGGGATATAGGCAAACAAACAATATCTGCTATAATATTGAAGTGTTTGTTTTTAATGGGGAAATAAGGAGATAAAAATGCTTAACCATAAAACCTGGATATCGATTGCAGCATTACTGTTTACGTTCACAGCATGCAGCGAAGATGCTGCCAAAACGGCACCATACGAACCGGAACAACCTACTCAGCAAGGAAATCCACCTGTCTCCGAAACCCCGGCCAAAGCTCAAAAAGGCGAAACATGCGGCGATAATATCCAATGCGCCGACAACCTTACATGCAAAGACAACGTCTGTGTCGATGATTCTGAATCCCCAAATCCGCAGCCAGGCCCTGAAGACAATAAATGCACTTCCGATGAATCCTGCGGCGAGGATATGAAATGCGATCAGGGTATTTGCAAAAAAATCGCCCACACAGGCGATGCATGCGATGAAACGGCCTACTGTGAAGGCAGCAGCTGCGAAGAAGGCATATGCCGCATCCATGGTGCAGAGGGAGATGCATGCGACAATAACGCCAATCTGTGTGAAGCAGATCTGATATGTACAGCATCCGGTAAATGCCAAAAGCCTGCACAACTGGGCGAATCCTGTGACGATTCCGAAAATCTGTGCGACAGCAACTACATCTGCAAAAATTCGGTCTGCATCCAGATAGCCGCCGAAGGTGAAAATTGCGGTTCAGAGATCTTCACTGAATGCAATGAAAACGACAATCTGGTGTGCACTGAAGGTAAATGTACAGCAACGTCCTCGGAACAATCCTGCGACGAAACGAACAGCTGCCCCGATGGTCAGCTGTGCTCGGAAGGTAAATGCAAACCCGTTTCAACGGATGGGACCTGCGATGAAGCAACCGTTTGTCCCGAGGGACAAATATGTTCAGGTGGCTCATGCATCCCAGGATGCAGCTCCGATGAAGACTGCACCGATGCGGCCACCCGCTGCTGCACAGAAGATGAATGTACCGTCAAGAACGTTTGCGTCCCCAAGGAACAGCCTTCAGTGGCGAAAAAAGGCGAAGCCTGTGACGAAACCATTCAGTGCGATACCAATCTCACCTGTAAAGACAATATTTGTGTCGATGAATCCGAAACTCCCGAAAACAAATGCAGCTCCGATGATGATTGCGGGAGCGGTATGAAGTGCGATCAGGAGGCTTGCAAAACCATCGCACATGCCGGAGACGCCTGCGGTGAAAAAGTCTGGTGCGAAGACAGCACCTGCGAAGATGGAACATGCATTCACTATGGTTCAGAAGGCGATGCATGCGACAAAACCGCCAATCTGTGCAAATCAGAACTGGTATGCGCAAAATCCGGTTTTTGCCGAAAACCCGCACAATTAGGCGAAAAATGTGAAGAAAACGACAACCCGTGCAAGAACAGCCTGGCATGCTCGAATGGGATTTGTGTCAAAGAAGTCTCGCTCGGAGAGGCTTGCGGCCCGGAAATTTTCGCCGAATGCAAATACGACAACCTGATGTGTCTGGACGGTAAATGCAAAATCACTACATTCACGCAGTCATGTGATGAAATCACGCTTTGCCCTGCAACACAGGTATGTGTCGATGGAACCTGCATCACCAAGAAAGGATGCACATCAGACGAAGAGTGCGTAGCCGATACCTACTGCTGTACAGAAGATACATGCGAAACCAAGAATGTGTGCATCCCATACGGCATGGGGCCGAGACCGCCGATTAACGAGTCTTGCCAATACAAAACTGTCCCCGGACTCTTTGAAGCAGCCATCCAGTGTGAGTGGACGCATACGACGGATACCAACCAATATCCGAATCACGCAAATGTACTGATGACCCCGCTTGTCATGGATACGCCGCACGTTTCCGGACAGGCCAACGAAATCATATTTACGACCTACAACAACTCCGATGGCGGCGCGCCATCCGGTCAGGGTACATCACTCGACTACTATGGCGTCATCCGCATCATCAACGCCGAAACCTGCGCGCTGCATGAAAGTATTTTCGACAACAACAACCGCGTGATCGGCGGCTCCAACCTCGCAATGGCAGATCTTGACGGAAATGGAACCGTTGAAATCGTCGCAAGCCGAGGCAGTGCACAGCCCAGCGGAGCCACTGCCGGCGGTGGCCTCGTCGTATTCCAGTGGAACAATGAAACCAAAAAATACGAGACAAAATGCAACACAACCAAGCACTCCGCCTCTACGTTGAACTGGGGCGGTCCTGCGATTCACGATATCAACGATGACGGGAAACCCGAACTCATCGGCTTTGGCGGTGAAGTCTTCGATGCCAACTGCAAGCGACTCAACGAAGGCCAGACCATCTCAGAACTCTCCTATACACCGACACTCGGCGATTTGGATAACGACGGTAATATTGAGATTATTGGCACGAGCAAGGTCTATCGCTGGAGCTCCGAGACAAATACATGGTCAGCGGTTTATACAAAGGCAGTCGCCACAGGTATTCATCCGGCTTTTGCAGATTTCGGAACACGCAAGCCCGATGGTTCTTTTGATTTTGAACATTTTGATGGTGTTGCAGAAACCGTTGGTTGCGGTAGCTCTAAAATTGAACTCAGCACACTTCAGGGCGAGAAACTGCTCGATATCACATTCCCCAACTATTACATAGGTTCAACGGCAAAGGCCCCAGGAGGAGGTCCCTGCACTGTCGGTGATTTTGATGGCGATGGTCTGCCCGAGATCGCTACCGCTTTCGGCGATATGTACCGTGTACTCGATCCGCGCTGTAAAAAAGATTCTGGAGGCAATCTGCCCAAAGGATGTTTTAAGGAATATATCCTTTGGGAGAAAACATCTCAGGATGCCAGTTCGGCATCGACGGGGTCCTCGCTGTTCGACTTCGACGGAGACGGCGCAATGGAAGCCGTTTATGCCGATGAATGCTACACGCGCGTCTATGACGGCAAAACCGGCGACGTTCTGTTCTCCGCATTCCGATCCAGTGGCACATGGCATGAATATCCGGTCATTGCCGACGTCGATAACGACGAATCCGCCGAGATCGTCGTCGGTTCCAACAACAAAATGACCTGTGCATCTCCGGATCCCATCCATCGCGGGCTGCGCTGTGCAACCAACGATGACTGCAAGTCCAAGAATTGTGTCAACGGTCTTTGCCGCTGCTCGACATCTGGCGGCGCTGAGTGCAATTCGCGAACCGATATGGATGGCAACATATTGAATGAATACAATTGCGTCGCACCGTTGGCTGGTGATGAAGCCGGCGGCAATGTTTGCCGCGCCATCCGCAACAACGCAGACCGCGTCACAGGCGTCCGCGTCATGCGCGACCGCCTCGATCGCTGGACCAGCTCAAGACCATTATGGAACCAGCATGCGTATTCGATTACCAATATCAACGACGATATGACCGTTCCCAAGACCTCCAGCTGGATTCAAAACTTCCTGAGCACATCCCCGTTCCTGAACAACTTCAGACAAAATGTCCAGGGCGCACGCGGAAAGAATACGGCTCCGGATATCACCGGCAAACTTGACAAAAACAGCCTGTGTACCCATACCATGGCCACCAATACCGTCACTCTGCATGGCGTCGTCTGCAACCGCGGTACCAAGGCTGTCGCTTCCCAGCTGCCTGCATCATTCTATCAAGTCAATTCTGACGGCACGCTCGGGCAAAAATTCTGTACAGCATACACGAGTGCCAACGTGCCCCTCGGCAACTGCCTCGCTGTTTCGTGCAATATCGAGGATGTTCCCGAAAATACCCTCATTCGTATGGTGACAAACGATGACGGCAATGGCGGACAAACGACCGTCGAATGCAATACAAATAACAATACTGACGAAGTCATGCTCAGTAACTGTCAGACCAATTAATAAACAGCCATTCGGCGGCGTATTTGCACCAATCGTGCAAATAGCCGCCGACGCAGGCCGTATGCGCGCACTGCGCATAGGCCGCGCACCACAATATATAAATCAGGCTTACAGAATTTCGCACAATCTGCTCCATCGAAATAAGATGCGGCAAAAAAATCGTACATCAAACTGCAACAATTCCTCCTGAATGGCATCATGAGTGTGAAGGAATGATCCTTCCCGTTTGGAGGTGCAGTATGTATTCATCCGGATTTGTCTGACAGTTCCGCCCGACATAATGTACGGACGACCGAGGGCCGGTTTGCAGCGTCGACGAATCCTGGACGCAGGACGTGATCGCTGAAGTGCCGTACATGCCAGGCACATCGGGATGCTTTTTTTACGACGGTTAGCGTCGGAAAGGGGGCAGTGTGCCAGGACCGTGCGTATTTTGGGTTGGACGGCGAGTCGGCGGGCGGGAAGGGACAGCAGGTAACCCTTGGTTACCTGCAAGAATATTATACCTACATTATACCACATGTAGACCCGTTGCAGGACGGACTGATATGATATGGGACTGATATGATATGATTAGCAGCTTTGCATTACCCGCTGATAAGCCAATCCAGTGTTCATGCTGTTTTTTCTAAAAGCGATAAACGATAGACCAGTTCATATATATTATTATATTAATATAAACCGCTCTATTGCTTCTGCAACACCATCCGATTCATTTGACGGTGCGATATAATCCGCGACCTTTTTGGTCTCTTCATATGCATTGTCCATCGCCACCGAAAATCCCGCATACTCGAGCATTGGAATATCATTCAGCCCATCGCCGCAGGCCATCAGAGCTTCGCTCGGAACATTCAGAATCTTTATGAGTTCCGCAAGCGCAGATGCCTTCTCGATTCCGGGCGGTGTAACTTCCATAAAATACGGCTCCGAAAAGAATATATTCAGCAAGCCCTTAAATCGCTGCTCCAGATGAATTTTGGCTTTTGCAAGTTCCGACGGTTCGCCGACGACCATGAATTTGACCACCGGCTTCCTGACTTCGGCTTCGAGGCTCGGAACCTTGATGACCGGCACAGAATTGTTGTAGCCCTCTTTTTTCACATACATATCTTCATCATTTTCACAGATCACGCCGACATCATTATAAGTCAGAGGAAATGCACGAAAATGATGAATCACGTCACATATATCATGATAATATGACATCGGAATAAATCGCTCAACCAGTGACTTTCCGGTTTTGCAGTCAATAATCTGGCCGCCGTTGTACGCCAGGATATAACCGCCGGTATGATATAAATCGAGTGCACGCGCCACATTCTCAATCCCAATCACGGGACGGCCCGAGGCAAGAATAATATCGACGCCCGCCTCCTGCGCACGACGTATATATAATTTATTTTTATCCGAAACCTGTTTCTGATGGTTGGTCAGAGTGCCATCCAGATCCAGTGCCAGTAATCTGTATTTGGATTTATTCATCATGATTTCTGTGAAGGTGTATAAACAATACCATATTTGAGAATATCAGACTGATGTATGATGCCGACAGGAGAATCGTTTCTCACAACCGGAATCGCATGTACATGATTTTCAACCATCAGGCGCAGCGCATCGACAGCCATCGTCGATACATCTATAAAATACGGATAACGATGAATCCAGCCCGCGATGGGCTGCAAAGAACCGCCCGAATCGAGCATCATTTTCTTCAGATCACCGTTGGTCAGAATCCCCATCAGACATCCGTCTGCATTGATAATGGGCAGGAGATCCGTATCGGTATCCAGCATGGTCAGAATCGCATTCTGCACCGAATCCGTCTCGTGCAGACAGCATTCGATAGAAATGGGATGCATCAGGTCGATCGTTCGCGTCGTCAGCATCTTGCCCAGCGATCCCGCAGGATGGAAGCGGCTGAAATCATCGCGGTCAAATCCTTTCAGACGGGCTGCGACAACTGCAAGCGCATCACCATAGACCAGAAACGCCGTCGAACTCGATGTCGGTGCGAGTCCCAGCGGCCCCACTTCCTGAATATCCGAAAAGCACTGAGCAATCTGGACCGAACGCGCAAGTGTCGAGTTGCGATTCCCCGTCATCCCTATCATGCGCGCCCCAATATGATGAATCCCCGGTATAATCTTTATCACTTCCTCGCTCTCGCCCGAAAATGAAAGCAGAATAACGAGATCCGACGCCTGGATCATTCCCAGATCCCCATGCATGCATTCGGCCGGACTCAGGGCAATCGCGCATGTTCCCAATGAAGAAAATGTCGCAGCCATTTTGCGCGCAATATGACCGCTCTTTCCCATGCCGACGAGAATGAGTTTTCCCGTACACCTGAGTATCTCGTGGACGATCGCATCAAATGTTTCGTCCAGAGCATCCGATATGTTTTTAAGTGTCGCGATTTCCTGTTCAAAGACTTCACGGCCAAATATATATATAGGATTATCCATCGTTCACACCTTATATCAGCGTACAATCCCAGACATCGACGCCGCAGTCAATGAAAGTCTCGTGAATGCGTCTGGCAAGCATCTGCCTGTCCACGCCCTTTTTAAGAATGACCTGCAGAAATCCGCCGCCGCCGGCGCCGCATATCGACCAGCCATCCAGCAAATCACGGCACGATTCAAATATATATTCAATATAGGTATTGGATGCGCCTTTATCGAGGGTTTTCACAAGTTCAAACTGTTTTGTAATATAACGGGCAAAAGCCGTAATATCGCCGCGAAGCAAATAAAACCGCATCACAGCACAATATTCCTGAATCTTCAGAACCGTTTCGAGTGCATTTTTATCGTTGCAGATACATTGATTCATTTCTTCCCGCAATACATTCCTGGCCAGGCGTCTCTGTCCCGAAAAGATCAGGCAGAACCTGTCATTGAGCTCGTTGAAAGTATCGTCAGAAAGGGCGAGTTTTTCGATTTCCATTTTCTGATAGCGGCCGGCGCGTGCGGAGAAATACTTAATGCCGGGCGTCAGGCCGCCCACCTGATCCTGCCAGCCGCCGCCCGTATTCATGAGCTGTTCGACGAGAAATACCTGTGCGTAGATCATCTCGTCCGAAGCATCGATACCGAGAGCCCGATGTACGGCCTGAAGTGCCGCAGCGGCCAGAATACTGCTCGTTCCGAGTCCCGATCCTTTCGGCACATCCACGGCCGTCAGAAGCTCCAGACCGCCGCCAATTTTTTCGCACAGCGCAAGCATCGTCATGCCGTCGTTTTCCAGAGGCACGAGGCCGCATGCAACGAGTACTGCCTTATGCAGCGCATGGGGATCCCCGGGATCGCCGCACCGGCGAATATCCTCGATATCGTAGTAATCATCATTGCGATCCTGATCCAGGCTGCCCAGACGAATGCAATTTTCCGCAAGACGGCGCACAGTCACGCGAATCGGCTTTTTGCCCCTGAGCAGAAGCGTGCCGTCGATCATCGTGCCGCCGTGTTCCAGGCAATAGGGTGCCGCATCCGAAGGACTGCCGCAAAAATTCACGCGAACCGGCAATTCCGTCGTCACTTCGTCCTGTACAAAGTGAATGATATCTGCCGGACGAATGCCAAATCTCGCGTATGTCTCTTCGATCACGCACTGTTTAATACATTCGTAGGCATCATCTTCGTACAGCTGCGGCGACAAAGCCCCCGGCAGAGCCGGATGCTGCTGACAGAACCTGGATGCCGCAAGAAAAAGCCGCATATTGTTCGGAAACTGTTCTGATTTCGCCGCATCCACGATGCGATTCAGACACTTGATTTTATCCCGGACATTCTGTCCCAGCACATCGATACATTCATGCATATCGCGCCCGGCTCTGAGGTCATCCATAAACCGCTTGATATGAACCTCGGTCTGAATCTCATCCTGACGATTCAGGATGGCCTCGATATCCGCACTCAGAAAACTTTCGGCGAGGCTCGTTTTTTGAGCTTTTTTCCAGATCTCAATGGTTTCTGCAGAAGCGGTTCCTGCCAGAATATCATACAAATTCAGCGCAGCGCGAACAGCATCCGACATTGAATCGCAAATCGGATAGATTCGTGCATACCACAGCGACGCCGATGAACTGCCCCAGATTTCATCCTCGCGGACGCCCGTCATGGCTATCAGTTTCGAGAGTGTTCCCTTTAAAAATGACGATTCCTTCGAACTCTTTGGATTGTCATTCCGGCCATAGATGCGACACACATACCTGCCGGAAGTCAGTTTCAGTCCGTGCAGAACCACAGACGGCGGTATGCACTCCCCCTGGATATCGACATGCGAAAGGATCACGCCTTCGCCCAAAGTACAATCAGTTATGCGGCAATTTTCGATATATGCCTGTTCCCCTGCCATGCGGTTATTGACGAAAATACTGTTCAGAACCGTTCCCGATTCGGCATTGGTATTCATTCGCCGCTGCCAGAGAAGGTATTGATAGGAATCGATATCATTGACATACAAATCATACATTTCGTGCGTCATGCCAAAATGGATATATTGAGCCGGAACCAGCTTGACCAGCGACAGCCTGAAGGAATGCAGTGTTTCCCAAAGGATCCGCCTGCACTGCTCCAATTCACGCGAAAAGCCGTTTTCGGGAGCTTCTTTGGCAAATTCTTCCCACGAACTGTTTTCGGCGAGCGGATAGACCATATCTGCATAAAAATTCAGACATACCTTAGGATTGACAAACATTCTGAAGCGGTCTTCATCAATGCCGTCCCGCCCGGATATCAGATCGAACAGGGCCTTTACCACGCGTTTTCCGAGCCAGATGCAGCCCGTATCGATATCTACCTGATTCGATATATCCACTGCCCCGTACTGCCGCAAAAAAGCCTCCGGCTGCTTGTGCAGAAACAACGAAACATTGCGGTTGCGATGGTCAAACGAATTGTCTCCCTGCACAAATACGCCGTGTTCCTGGCCGACGGCCACCGGAGCTTTCATCGAAAGGCCGGCCGCATCGCACGAAAGCAGATCGATCTGAACCGCATTAAACAACAGCTTGGTATCGCTGGGCAAAATCAGCATACCGTGCCCGGTTCTGCTCGGAATATTGATCGCGCTCATCAGCAATTCATCGAACAGCGTCGAAACATATCCCCCCAGCACCTGTCTCGGAACGGGCGCAAACAGTTTCCCGCATGCAGAATACTGTGGAATCCGCTTGCTGTCCCCGCCGGAATGAATCACGAGAATGCGCTGTTCGAAGATCTGCGACGGCCGCTGCTTTTGCGCCAGTTCACGCAGCACATTCAGCGTCGCGCCGCCGGACCCCACGCGTTTGTCTTCAAAATCCGGCACCACCAGGAACTGCGTATTCAAAGGCAGCCTGTGCTCCTGACGCCGCTTCTCGAGCTGTATCCGGTAGGTCTCAGCCTGATGGGCATTGGCTGCCGTCAGTACCACCCAATCCCAGCTGCCATCACGCGTCTGCCGGCAGGAATCTTCAAAATCCCTCAACGCATCCGATTCACTCTGAGCAAAAAAATCGTTCTGATTCATGGCCGCCTTCCCCTAAAACCGGGACAAAAAACATATCTATGGTTTAAACCCAATAAAACAACACAAATGCGAATCTTAAAGGGCAACTGAAGAAATTGCGATGAATTGATCGCCGCTGATCAAGATTAATCGAAGAAGAAGATGCTTGCAATTTGTAAACATCACCCAGGGATATGAATGTGCTTTAGGGAAGTTCTGAATTATACCGGGATTGGGGCGTTGCGGGGTGTCCCCGCAAAGGGGGGAGGCGCGTATTTGCTTGCAAATAGCGCCGTGGGGGGCG
>JAFRYG010000012.1 GCA_017441205.1 Pseudomonadota bacterium | reverse complement strand
GATATATCCGGAACTATTCTTACATTCGCGGCCGAGTGACTTGCAATCCAACGTAACAACCCTTCCTGCGCTGCTGCAGAATGTACCAACAGATTTGTCTGAGCTGCACCCGGCATCATAAGTTTCTTTAGTACAAGTGGCAGCACTTTCATCAATGCATTGCGAAGAATTGTTGCCCAAAGGCACACAGGCGGTATTGCCGGTGCAGACTTTTTCAATCAATTTTCCTTCCGGGCCGCAATAATATCTTTTCTTTCTGTCCGAACTGCAGCCACCGTCGTAACTCTCACTGCAGGCTGCGCCGGCAGTTGGTTCGGTGATTTGGCCCGCAGTTTTGCAGACTCCAAGTTCGCAGCCATTGGGGCATTCTCTTTCTGAATACTTGCCGCCCACACATTCTTTCAGGATTGTGCTATTTTTGCAGACATCCACTGAGCATTCATCGTCGTCACTCTTGCTTTTGCACCCCTTCTCACTATCACTGCAGCCGTAATCACATGGAACTTCCGAATATTTCCCGCCAGCACAAAGCAAAAGAGTCGAGCTATTTTTGCAGGCATTCTCCGTGCATCCGGGATTCGGATTGGGCTTGCAGCTGCCGTTTGCGCATCCATAATCGCATTTTTTCTCATGATATGCGCCGCTGTCCATACATTCCTTAAGGAAATTGCCATCTTTGCAAACGTTTGCAGTACAATCCGTACATTTGCATTGAGCAGCATTGAATCCCCTGCCTTCGGCAGCGCAGGTTGCTTCCGTCCTGCCACAGACACAGGCACATTTTTCTGAATCGAACTTTTTATCTTCGGCCGCACAGATGTCGACGCTCTTGTTGCAGGCCTTTTCGATGCACTTGCAGTTTGCTGCATCGAAATCCTTACCTTCGGCCGCACAGATCGCAGTATTCTTGTCACACGCCTTTTCGACACACTTGCAGTTTTCTGCATCGAAATCCTTACCTTCGGCACCACAGATTGCCGCACTCTTGTCGCACGCCTTTTCGACGCAAGTGCAATGCTCGGCATCGAAATCCTTACCATCGGCGGCACAGCTCGCTGTACTCTTGTCGCAGCCCTTTTCGACGCAAGCACAGCTCCCGGCATCGAAATTCTTACCTTCAGCCGCACAGATTGCAGCACTCTTATCGCACGCCTTTTCGACGCACTTGCAGTTTGCTGCATCGAAATCCTTACCTTCGGCACCACAACTCTCGGTACTCTTGTCGCATGCCTTTTCGACGCAGGCGCAGTTTTCTGCATCGAAATCCTTACCTTCGGCACCACAGCTCTCGGTACTCTTGTCGCACTCCGCACCCACACATGCACAGGTGCCGGCATCGAACTTCTTGCCTTCCGAAGCACAGCTTGTCTCAGACTTATCGCATGCCTTTTCAACGCACTTGCAGTTTTCTGCATCGAAATCCTTACCTTCGGCACCACAGCTCTCGGTACTCTTGTCGCACTCCGCACCCACACATGCACAGGTACCGGAATCGAACTTCTTGCCTTCCGAAGCACAGATTGTCTCAGACTTATCGCAAGCCTTTTCGACGCAGGCGCAATGCTCTGCATCGAAATCCTTACCTTCGGCGCCACAGCTCTCGGTACTCTTGTCGCACCCCGCATCCACACATGCACAGGAGCCGGCATCAAACTTCTTGCCTTCCGAAGCACAGCTTGTCTCAGACTTGTCACAGGCCTTTTCGACGCAGGCGCAGTTCGAAGCATCGAACATCTTGCCTTCTGCGGCGCAGGTCGCCTGGGACTTGTCACATGTCCCGCTGCCTCCAACACAGGCGCAGTTCGAGGCATCGAACGTCTTGCCTTCGGCCGCGCAGGTCGCCTGGGACTTGTCGCATGTCCCGCTGCCTCCAACACAGGCGCAGTTCGCGGCATCGAACGTCTTACCTTCGGCCGCGCAGGTCGCCTGGGACTTGTCACATGTCCCGCTGCCACCGATGCAGGCGCAGTTCGAAGCATCGAACATCTTATCCATTGCCTTGCAGATATCGGCACTCAGCGTACACCCCGCAGCCTTTTCCTTGCATGTACATGTGCCGGTATCGAGCGTTCTTCCCAGGTTCGCGCAGGTTTCTTCGCTCAGAATACACGAAGAAAGATCTGCGCATTCGCACTTTTCGGTATCCAGATACTTGCCCGTCGTAACACACGCATCGACGGTCAGGCTGCACGATGAAGAATTACCTCCATCGTCGGAACATCCCCATGTCCCAACCACAAACAAAGCACAGCAAACAGCAAATAATCTCTTCATATTGTTTCTCCATCTCTCTGAATGCCCATCTGCGGCGAGCATTCTTTAAAGTATTTCTTTGAATTCCATGGGGAAAACCATCCCCTACATTATATATAATAAATTATCTGTGAATACAAAACAAGTTACAAGGCATGACCTCTAATTTTATTGCATTCTTTAATTATTTTTCCACAGATGAAAGGGAAAGCTTTAGGGAAGAACTGAATGAAACGAGGCCATGATTTGCACCGTTCTGTAAGCAGTGCGAATCCCAGAACCCGGTGAACTACCGTCAGACGCGTTCCGGATCGCCTGCTGGGCGGGAGTGGATGGGAATGACCTGGCTCCCGAACAATAATAAGTGAGTGATTCAGCGATTCAAATGATTCATCGATTCATTGGATATTATCTAAGGCGTACATCTCGGAACATTATCGAGTTTGGAACCAAAGTTGCTGAAACAATTTCCGGTTACCCATCCCCAATCGGTACTCAGCCACTCCGTATTATCCGCCATCCCCGTACAGTGAACAGTTACGTTTTCCCCCTTCGGCAATCTAAAATCTGTAGCACCTGATGCAGTTCCCGGAGCCCAGTATGTCGTACAGGCTGACGCCGCAGTTCCGGCCAGCGCCACATCGGCGGCTAAAACCCAGCCATCAAAAGGAGAGGAGACCCTCAGGTATTCTGTATTATTGCTTTTTACAACATAGTGCCCCTTCACTTTGTTGTTGCATTCAATAGTCTGCCCGGTCTTGCAATTTTGCTTGTCAGGGCATGAAAGTTTGGAAGTCGAACGCGATACCATATATTCTTCGCCGAAAGATTTGGATGTCCATTTATTGTTGGAGCATGTCTTATAACCCAAGCCATCACACTTTATATCACCTTTATTACATACAAATTCTTCACAGCCTGTTCCGTCCGAATTTTTAACGTATTTGTTCTCACATGTGAACCCGCATCCCTTGGCTGCATCACATACAACAGAAGCATGCGCCGGAGCCTGACATGTCTGTTCAGTTTCCCAGTTGTTTTTTTTGCAAATCTGGAGAACGTTTCCGCTGCATCGTTTTTGATTTTCAGAACAAACAAATGGCTCGCAGGATTTATTATCCTGTGCAGGTACAAAGTTTTCGTGACAGCTGAATTTGCACTGACCTTCGACACAGCTGTTATCCGCATCACTAACGCTGCATTTGGTGTTGCAATCCCCACAATGATCCGGATCCGACTTCAACTGATAACATACAGAATCGCATTCACTATAATCAGCTGTACACGTAAATGAACACGAACCGCCGCTGCATGAGGCTGTCGCATTGGGACGGCTGCAGACATTCCCGCAGGCACCGCAGTTGTTGGCATCACTGTTCAAATCGTAACAATGTCCGTCTTCACACTGAATCGTTGAGCCCTTGCATTCGCATTCCGCCTTCTGCGTATTGCATTCATGTTCCTCATCACATGCATTATCCGGCGAACCGCAGTGCTCATCATTATTGACGATACAGATCATCGGCGAAGAATTCTCAGGCGTATGAGAGAAATAACCCTGTTTGCATTCAGTAACGATGCATTCGCCAGACTGGCACTTTCCGTCCTGCCAGCCCTCAATACTATTCTGACAATTGTTATCTATACTGCCGCATGCAGTGACGCTGTTTTTAACGCAGACATCCTGCCCGTCCACCTCTTCGATATGGTATCCCTCGACACATTCTGCAGGCACACAAATCCCTTTTGCACAATCACCATCCTTCCATCCCTCCATATCGGAACAATGATGATCACAAGCCCCGCAATGCTCAAGTGTAGTTTCAAAATCAATGCATTCCCCGTGACATTCATCCGCACCATTGGGACACGTACATTTGCTGTCGTTACACAACTGATCTGATCTGCATTCATGGAGTACACAACTGTCATCCGAACCACAGTAAGAGACATTGGAAGCCGGATTTATGCATGCCCCATCACAAACGATTTCATCAAGGCTCTTGCATTTGGATTCGACACAGTCTCCATCCGAACAAACCATTCCTGCCACCAGCGTACAGTCCTTGCAGCTTGTTCCGCAGCATTGTCTTAAGCTTTTGCACTCGTTGTCAACGGCATGGAAGGTACCTTTGCATGTAATCAATTTGCACTTGCCGTCTTCACATTTTCCGTTGTGCCATCCCTCTTTGCTGAGACAATCATTGCCGTGAGCGCCGCAATTGTCGGTGGAATCCGCTTCACAATCCAAATAGGTAACTTCCGGATTCCGATAAGTATGATACCCGGCCGGACATGTATTGCCGCAATAATACCCATCATCCGGATCTTTTATGCACTGAAATCCCTTGGGACAGCGTCCCTGATGCAAATAACTGTCGTAATGACTGCATTCACCAATTTTGCACGGTCCACTATCTTCGAGCACATACGATGCCCCATCACATGAGGCTCCGAATTCAGCCTCTTCAACACTATCCAGCGTACAGCCCAGACAAAAGGCCAAAAACAGAGATGAAATTATTAATATATATTTCATTAATTCTATCCTCACAATGCGTTCTGGTGACATATCCGATAATTTATGGGCATTTTTGGATGATTAATTCGCCTTCAAACATAATGAGTGCCCGGGAGGCACACACACGCCCTGACACTCGACCAAATCATCGGCACACTCCGAACTGCAGCTCAGATTCTCGATCACGGATTCCCCCGGACATACTTCTTTCGTTCCACAAATGGCACAAAAAAGCCCGCAGCAATCGTGCAGCGGTTTACATACGCCCGAGCCATTCGGCTGCGCACCTTCCTTACATTTCGTTGCGCGACAGGCAATCTCTTTCGAATTACCGAGAGTGCCGCACCTGCCTTCAACCCAATACGGATCTTCGGCTTCACACCGGGTTCCCCTTACACCGCAATTATCCGTCGAGTTGCTGAGTCCACAAAAGTGAACAGCATCATTCGATTTGGCCTCGCTCGTTCCCGGAGGACAGAATGACGCACAAAAAGCAGCATCAGGAGAATCCAGCAATCCCTGAATGCAGTAGGGCTTTTGATCCGGACATCGGTTATTATTGATCCAATCAGCGTATTCCCTGCACTCACCGCGAACACACTTGAGTGGTTCTGCCCCGTCCGCATGTTCATCGTCGAGCAATACATATTGAATATTTTCGCACGATTCACCGGATTTTTGCGGCTCATCCAAGACACATCCCCAAAGTGCAAAGCACCCTAAGCATGCGCCCCAAATAACCTTCTTACACATCATATAAACACCTTCTGCACCATCCTTCCTTATCAGGAATAATCAGGTACAGTCAGTATAATAGATGTTCATGCGATCGTCCAATATTGTAAGGCAAAAAGCATTCATACTCATTCTACGGCATTATCCCGCTACAGGCACATCTGTCATCACAGGGAATTGCCCCGAATAAATGCTGCACATACAAAAAAAGGACGATGAAATC
Source organism: Pseudomonadota bacterium (assembly GCA_017441205.1). GTDB lineage: Bacteria > Myxococcota_A > Bradymonadia > UBA4248 > UBA4248 > UBA4248. Next base: position 6,775 of record JAFRYG010000012.1, on the reverse strand, counting down.
GTCCTTTTTTAACCATTGCAGCAACGATGTTTTATGGGTTCAAATCGATGGTTGAGCCCACGAGAGTCATCTTGCCGCCAGCCTTGATATCTGTTGTCGCATCTGATTTTGCAGAATACTTAACGCATTCCTGACTCACATTGCGACCGGCCTTAATGGACACATCCTGTTCCGTTTCGACTTCGAGATTTTTGCATTCGAGGCGGATTTTTTCCTTTGCTTTGATAAGGATGTCGCCTGAATCCGTTTCGAGGGTAATTTTCTGATTTGCAGTATCGATTTCGAGCCACTGCTGCTGGCCGCTGTCATAGAGGCGAACGCGTTCACCGCCGTCAGAATCATCGATATAGAGCTCAGCGGATTTGCTAGACCGCAGAGAAACGCCGCCCGAACCCTCTTTATCGACGAAAGTCAGGGTATGACCGGAACGTGAACGAATGAAGCGATAATCATTTTTACCGCCCTGAGCTGCATTGGACACCTCGACTTCGGTCTGATCCGGCGAAACTGTGAGTTTTCTTGGGGATGATTTTTCACCATTCCAAAGGGAACCGGTAATGATGGGACGAGAAAAATCACCTTCCTCAAACATTACCATAACTTCATCATCGATTTCGGGAAGCCAGAAGCTGCCGATTCCATCGCCGGCCATCATGGTTGTAATTCTGGCCCAGTGGCTCTGAACCTTGGATTCACTGCCGTCTGATGTGGTGTCTTTGGAATATTGATCCGATAACCATGGGAAAGAAACACGAACGCGATAACGATCTTCCGGATCGACGTTATCCACGACCTTGGCAATCATGCCACCCTGCATTCTCGAAGAACTCGAACGGCCCTGATGGCTTTCATTCAACATATCAGTAATGACTTTTCCGATGGATGCCATAATAATTCCCTCACTGGTATTTAAAGGTTAAAACACACACAAAAACACGCCGTGGTGAAAATAGCAAATTCTGTTCCGTATATTCACCTTGATTCAATTTGAGCCCAATCCCTTTATCCTCTCTGCAATAGCGAACGATACAAAACCCGAAAGCTGTTTACAGGCGAGGACATTTGACCCCACTAAAATTGAAAACCGAGCCCCAGGGAAACACCATCCGGTGAAGGTGTGACATAAGCATTAAAGGAATTATCCTCGATGCGTTCCTTTTCGCTCACGGCACTCACGATAGCCAGGGCAGCACCGGTAACTGCGGCTGCAGCGCCGACACCGATCAACGTGTACATGGCAATGTTGACGTTTTTGACTTTATCGCGCGCATCATTGGCTTTTTTCTTATCGCTTTCATTCTTCAGAACGGCATAGCGATCGGCATATTTCTGTTCATCCGCATAAGCAGAATTGGCAATCCCAGACATAAAGCCGCCAACTGCAACGACTGCGACACCGCCTGCCATCAGCCCCCAGTACAGGGCAGGATGAAAACGCTCCTGATAGTAATAATTGTGTTCAACAGCAACGACGTTCTCAACCTCAACCTTTTCGGGCGGGAACGAGAGACTGATGGTTTCTGTTTTCCCTGAATTCTCAGCGGTGAACTTAACTTCCACAGACTTTCCATCTCTCGAAAACAGCTTGAATACATGCTCACCAGGCGGAAGCGAATACTCCCTGTTCCCGAAAGAGGACATTTTTTCATCATCGATCATGACATATCCGCCAGCGGGAATATCGCTTTCCACCCTGACTTTCTGCCACGAATCACATGCCGCAATGGCATCAAAATCCTTCACAGCACGCTGATATACCGGATGAGCATCCGGCAGTTCGTAGGAAACCATAACCTGCGTCAAATAGTTCTGGGCCTCCTTGCACTGATACAGTCTCTGATATGTCCGGCCAAGCGAATAATCGATCTCTGGTCCCGCATATTTCGTTCGAAGCTCAAGATAACTCAACAGTGCAGCGTTCAAATCGACTTTGGCCACAGCAGCTGTTTCATTCATGCGCGTTTTAAACGCTTCCATATCCTGAGCAGCCGCCGTTGAACACACAAACGACAAAGCTGCGCAACCAATCATCCATACAGGTAGTTTAGAAAACATGCGACCTCCAGAGCAGGTTGGCCCTTCACCCAAACAACAAGGCCCCTTTATCATTACACATATTTTGTTCTGTGGCAATTATCTCTTAATGATTCATCATTAAATTCTCAGGGAATCTCTCATCCGATCGCATTTTATATTTCAGGGGGCAGCCGCTCCCTGCACAGCTATTGGCGCGGCGTATCGAGCAACGGCGAGATAGACGCGCCCGCAGGGCGTATGGAGCCGCAGGGGCGACCACATGTGGCCGCCCGCAGCGACATAGCCCGCGCCAATACGCATATCCTCAATTCGCAATATAAGACCTGCTTCGTATCCAGCGCTTCGCCCCGCAACTACGCAGTGCTAAAAAGCTGTGCGTTGTGAGCCATCAAATGCCAAGATAGAGCCGCTTGCCAAAATTATAGGTAATTTCCGAATCGAACAATTTGCGGACGGTATCCTCAATATCGTATGGAATGCGGTAATACTGAATCGTCTTGGTTTCGGTATCGTAAATCGTGCAGCATGCACGATTGTCGTAGTCCCTGGGCTGACCGACAGACCCAACCGTAACGATATACTTTTTGTCATCCTCAAAAGTGATGTTGGTCGCCGTCACATCCACGACAGAATCCTGCGTAAGTGCAAAAGACTTTGTCAGATGGGAATGTCCAATAAATGTAATGTGATCAAGCTCATCGTAATGGGGAAGCAGCTGGTTGGCCTGATCAATAAAGAATACATAATTGAATTCCTGGGGATCAATGGGTGAACCATGACAAATCGTAAACCCCTCGGAATGCTTGAACAGATAAATCATTTGCTTGAGCCATTCCATATTTCCCGGCTTGAGCAGTCTTGCGTGATAGTCCAGAACATTGCGTGCAGCATCATAATAGTAGGTATAGTTCATTCGTCCGCAGACAGCAGCGTCATGATTGCCGAGAATCGTGATGTTTGCAAAATCGCGGACAGCATCACAGCACTCATCCGGCTGAGGTCCGTATCCGACGACATCCCCCAGACACAGATACTCATCACAGGGATTCTCAAGATAAAACTCTTTGACTTTGTTAAATGCATTCAGATTGCTGTGAATGTCAGAAAAGATACCAATTTTCATGTGTTCTCCGTCACGCATGCCTCCCAATCCCTGAGGCTCGCCAATAATACTATACCCCAATTCATTCATTGCGCCAATATTAGGGATAGTGGTTAGTGGCCAGTGGCTGGTTTGAAGCATCATAAAAAACAGACACGCCCCAAAGGGGCGTCACATCCGATGCGCGAATGAATTGGATTCCCAAAAGAAAAACATTTATCAATGGCACATTAACCATTAAACTGAACATGGATGTGATTAATTTTTTTGCGGGAGAATCTGCCATGAAAAAAGCACTAATCATGATTTCTGTATTGAGTACCGTCCTGTGTGCATGCGACGACCTGGAATTTAACGGTGATATTCTGGATATGGACGGCAATCCCATTGTTGTGACAGATCAGGACGAAAAATGTACCGAAACCAAGACCGAATGCGACCAAAACAATAACCTGATTACCTGTGTAAAAGACAAAGCTCCCGAGCTCACTCCCTGCGGCAAGGACAGTACTTGCGGCGAGGATCCAGATAATCCGGATACATACACATGCCTCGACAAACAGTACGTCTGCACAGAAGACAAGACCAAATGTGAAGGTAAAACGTTAATAACCTGTGTGGAAGGCAAACCCAAAGAAAACAAAGAATGCCCGGTCAAATGCGGCGCAGATCCCGACAAAGCGGGATCATTCAAATGTCTCGAGGATGAACAACCAACTCTTTGCACCGATAATGGCACGTCCTGCGGCGAAAACAATACGCTGGTAACCTGTGTCAAGGATCAGGAACCCGTAAGCAAGCCGTGCAACGCCAACCAGACCTGCGGTAAGGATCCCAAGAATACGGACGCTTACAAATGCATCGACAACGAACAGATCCCGGACTGTACCGAAGACAAAACCGAATGCAGCGGCAATAACCTGATTACCTGCATGAAAGGCCAGAAACCGCATACGGAAGCATGCGGCGACGACAAGACCTGCGGTCAGGATTCTAAGAAGGAAGGCGCTTTCAAATGCAATGACAATGCCCCTAAAACCTGCACCGAGGGCAATACCAGATGCGGAGAGAACAACACGCTGTTCACTTGCCTGGAAGGCACCGAAATACCCACCCCCTGCGGCAACGACAAGATCTGCGGTCAGGATTCTAAGAAGGAAGGCGCTTTCAAATGCAATGACAATGCCCCTAAAACCTGCACCGTGGGTAATACCAGATGCGGGGAGAACAACACGCTGATCACTTGCCCGGAAGGCACCGAAATGCCCATTCCCTGCGGCGACCAAACCTGTGGTCAGGATTCCGATGATGGCAAATTCAAATGCATTGACAACGAGCCGCAGAAAACCTGCGAAAATGGTAAAACCTGGTGCGACGAAAGCACCAACTCACTGCATATTTGCAAAGATGGCAAGGACATAGAAACTGACTGTTATGACAATACCTGCGGAGAAGATCCAAAGACTCCGGGTACTTATGCATGTCTGTCGTGCCTTCCAGATTTTGACAGTTATAAATTGAAAGAAGCTCACAAATGTATCTGTGACGCATTAAAATACGATGCCATCCAGGACAAAAACCAATGCAATGCATGGGGCGTTGTTATTTCATCTCAAAACATCAATTCATTACAAGAAAGCTTAAAACAAAATCTTTGCAGCGACATCAAGTATATCAAATTAAAAGGCAGCATCCAATTCCCCACAGAAAGCGGCAAAGCAGCATTTCTTAACAATTGCAAAAGTTTAGAGAATACTGTTCTCATTGGCAAGGATGCAACAATAAAATCATATCCCAGATATCCGATGTTTGAGGAAATCAAAAACAATTCAAAAATCCATAATCTGAAAATTAATCTCACCAAGGATAATACTAATGCTCAAGGAATTATTGCAAAAAAAATCGACAGCTCCACCATTAATAATGTTCATTTTACTGGCGATTTTACGACGAATGCCAGTGAGAGTGTCGGCGGCCTGTTTGGAACAATAGAAAATTCAAGTAATATTGAAAATGTATCATTTACAGGTACTCTTACTGCATCCAATGCCCAAAAAGACATTGGCGGCATCGCCGGAAACATAAAAAACAGTACAATCACCGATGCTCATTTTCATGGAAAGCTGGAAGCAAAGCAAGCAGAAATAGATAAAAACGGCGGTGGAAACGTCGGTGGTATTGCAGGTTCTGCAGAAGGTACATCATTCCAAAATATATACGTCCGTGGCAAAACAGATTCAGGTACCGGTGCTGAAATACTCACAGAGACGGGTGGAGACGTCGGCGGTCTAATCGGCGAAATGAAGGGCGGCAATATTACAAACACCTGTCCAACCAATAATAGTAAACTTGCTCTCATCACCGGCACCCGTAATATCGGCGGCGCCATCGGCACTGTGAATAATGACAATGTCAAAACAGCAATTAAAGGTGTCGGAATTAATGTAGCTGAGATTAGAACAAACAATAGAGAGGATAAGTGTAACGGTGGATGTTGCGAATGCGTCATTGGCGGATTTATAGGATATGCACAATATGCAAACATTGAGAATTGTGCGGTCAAAGCCAAAAACATTTCAGGTGACAGTTACGTCGGCGGATTTGCCGGAGAAATTGATCTTCACGCAACTGACAGTATTATCAATATTAATAATAATTCAGGCACAATTACGACATCATCTGACAAAAACATTGGCGGATTTATAGGATACATGAATTTAACCGGTTCTTCAGACAATCCCAAACAACCACATATTTCACAAATCAATAGTTACATCAACGACATAAAAGTCAATGGCCATGACGATTCGGCAGCCATGGGAGGTTTTATCGGATTATTGGCAGGAACCAATGGATATGATTTTGAGTTCAAAGAAGTGAGCTCCATGGCCAAACGAATTGAAACATGGAATGATGGTGAAGCAGGTGGTTTTATTGGAACCATAACAGCGACAAACAAGAAGATAAACATTCATGATATTTTTACAGCAGCAAGGGTATGTTCTTACAACAACAAGAATGAATGCGTAGATAAAACAGGCGGGGTAATTTATAAGCTAGACATTAATAACATTAATCAAAATTCACTATCCCTAATAAAAATCATTTCAACATCCTACAGGTATACAACAAAAGATACTATAGATATAGCAGGGATGTATAAATATGTTATTGGCGTAATGAAAGAATACAAAGCCCAGGACACAATAAAGAAACTAGATAACGGCAGTAAAGTTTACTATTATGCGTTTCATGACAATGATTCTTATCCATACAATAAATACAACCTATCACTCAACTACATTACTAAATTCAGCACATCTCTTTCTGATAATTGGGATGAGGGCAGCATGACGACGGATAATGTTATGGATCACTTGGACAAGCAATTGTGGAAAAGCAAATGTCTGGATAAAGATAACTGGACTATCACCGACAACGATAAGTGCTCCATAATAGTACCTTATCCTGCCCTTAATCTAACCTGCACCATATCCGATAATTAACCCCCATAAACCTCGTCTGCCGTATGGTGCCGCCCCGGCACCATAGGCAGACGCGCCGCAGCGTATTGGCCCGGCAGGCCAATAGCGCGGCCCCTTATGAGTTGGGAGTTGGGAGTTGGGAGTTGGGAGT
>JAFRYG010000137.1 GCA_017441205.1 Pseudomonadota bacterium | reverse complement strand
TCTTTTGGTTCTCCGGGAGTGGCAGGAAAAACAGCGTTCGTTCATTCTTTTGGATAGCCGAATATGAGTTCCAGGTTCGAAAGCATTGAGTGTTACAAACTGGCTTTGGAACACCTTCGTGATTCCTGGCTGACTGTCTGTTTGTGGACTGCAGTCTGGTTCATTGCAGGAGGGGTATTTCTTTATTGCCTGATCCAGTTTGCCTGCGTGGGATATGCCACCATGGCGCTGGGGATCGCATCGCCTGCCGAAGAAATGGTTCATGGCCTGGAACTGCTTGGATTTGCTCTGGGATTTGGGTTATTTGGGGCAATTCAGTTTTACAGTATCTTTGGGGTAGTTCATCAGACATCGGATGATGCTGATGGACACTGGCTGACGTGCGGTATTCAGGGTATTCTGCACCCGATTAAAGCCATCAGGGCTTTTGGCGTTTTGTTCCCCGTGTGCAGTATTCTTTTTTTGGCTGGATTGGTCGGGTACTATATGGTGCAGGATACCCTGGGGGCGTTCGCATGGGTTATTCCTGCTGCCGTTTGGGGCATCGTTGGATATTATCTGCTGGGGACGGTATTTTCCTGTTTTAGTATTGCCGATGACAGGTCATCATCCGGTATTGGTGCAATCAGAGAATCGCTGGATGATTTGAAGGGAAAGCGGATTAAGATTGCACTTCCGATACTGCCGATCGCTTTGGGGATTGGGATTTGCTGTGTCTGCAGTCTGAGCTTTTTAGGGAATTATTACACCGGCAGGCTGATACAATTCAGAATGGCGGAACATACACTGCAGCTGGCTCAGAGTACTTCTGCAAAAGAATCGCGGATGATTCGGGATGGGGATGCCAGCGCTCTCAACTGGCAGGAACAGCAGCGTATTCGCATGGCACTTTCCAATGAAATCTATTACAAATCGGTTCCTGTATTTGAAGGCGATTTGAATGGCTATATTCAGGCACTGTGTGATTATGGAGATAGCCGCGAATCATTTGAAGCCAGACGTGACAAACGGGAGATAAGCAATATCGTTGCGGAGTATCGGATGCGTCCGGGGGCATCCGGTAAACGCTGGTTCTTTCTGGCTTTATTGCTGCAGGTTCCCGTGGTCGTTCTCATTGCTCTGATGAATACAATTTTCTTTCAATTCTATCGTGAGCCGGGCAGACTTCTCGATGGTTTTGATTCACGGAGGAAGGAAGAAAAGAGCTCGGATGAGATTAGACCGCAGAACCCGATGCCGCATGAAAAGCCGGCTGAAGAACCAGAACCTGTCGTCAAACGCAGAGAATTTGTTGATTTGGATGCATTTGGGGATTTGCAGCTATCGCTTTCATCCGGGAATGAATCAAAATCCGCGAGTGAATCAAAGCCGGAGACAGATTTGCCGCTGATAACGCCGGAACCTGGCGTTCCGCTGCTGGAAACTGGCAGCAAAGCGCCTGAACTTCATTCATCTGATTCTGATTCATCGGATTTGATGGAAGAACTGAATGAGCTGGACAGTGTGCTTCCATTGCAAAAGAAACCCAATGCACTCGCTGGCGTCAGCCAATCCAGAACATCGACGTTTGGGTCTTTCAATAATACGGATTTTGGTGTTCCGTCGCTCAAAAAAGCCGTCAAATCGGATGCCGTGCTGGAGGATGTATTGAGTCGTGCGGGAATTAAGCCTGCGGCGCCTGTACAAAAGAATGCGGGTACTGCAGCAGTGCCTCTTCTGTTGGCCAAAACGTCATCGGTCAAACGCAAGCGGCAGCGCAATGTTGAAATCAGTGAGTTTGATGCCGATTTGGAATCGACTCTGAATATTTACAGCCATCCGGACAATCACAATTCTGTTCCAGGGGAGGGAATTCCTCTGCTTTCGGGTGATTTTTCAGATAATGACCACTGAGATGCGGGTTGACGTCGATTGGGCCGCATGATTGTGTTTGTGGGATGCTTTTTTTTCAAAAATCATTACCGCGTATTGTCTGCAGGACAATAGCGGTAATGGGCGAGTGTATGGGCATCAAACCGCCGGTTTGGTGCCCATAGCGAGCCCCCAAAAATCAAGACAATGCGCTGGCCAGGAAGATTTTTGCGATAGTGAAATAGATGATAATCCCGGATGCGTCGAGAATGGTTGTGACAAAGGGTGCAGAAGCGCTTGCCGGGTCGATGTGGCAGAGTTTGAGCAGGAACGGCAGCATGGAACCGACGAGTGATCCATAGATGACGAGGACGCCGACGCTGACGGCAATCGTAGCGGCGAGTGGGGCGAAGCCGACACTGTCGGGGAGCATTCCGAGGAAATGATAGGCGAGAATGACGATAAACCCTATTACGGCGAGTGTTGCACCGAGGCCGCTGCTGACGACGAGCTCGCGTTTGAGGACTCTGAGAACATCGCGCAGGCGAATTTCGCCGAGTGCCATGGCACGGGTCACGAGGGTCGTGGCCTGCGAACCGGTGTTGCCGCCGGAAGCCATGATGAGGGGGACAAAGACACACAGGATAATGGCCTTTGACATGGCATCGGAATAGTGATCCATGACCCGCGTCGTGAGGAGTGTGCAGCAGAACAGGATGATTAGCCAGCCGACGCGTTTTGTATAGAGTTCCCTGAAGGTTGACTGCAGGTAGTCCGTGTCGAGGGCGGACATACCACCCATTTTCTGGATATCTTCGGTGGCCTCATCCTGGACGACATCGACGATATCGTCGATGGTGATGATACCTTTCATGACGTTGTCGCTGTCGACGACGGGGAGCGCGAAGAAGTCTTCGCGGGCGAAGAGCAGTGCGACAGATTCCTGGTCCATATCTTCGTGAACTGTGGTGGGTTCAGTGTCCATGATTTCGGAGATTTTCTTGCTGTCTTCGGATTTGAAGAGTTCTTCGAAGGAAACGATTCCGAGCAGGTGCTGCTGGTTGTCGAGGACGTAGACATAGTAGATGGTTTCGAGTTCTTCGCGCATCTGGCGGCGAACGTACAGAATGGCTTCGTCGACGGTCATATCGGGACGGCAGCGTGCGAATCGGGGACTCATCAGACCGCCGGCTTCGTCTTCCTTATAGGCCATGAGGGCATCAATTTCCTTACGGGCCTTGGATTGCAGGAAACCTTTGAGGTTGCTGCGGGTATCTTCGTCTTCGATAATTTGCAGAACGTCTACGGTATCATCAGGGGCGAGTGTCCTCATCCAGTGGCGCTGTTCGCGCTCCGGCATGAGTTCGATCATGGCAGCCTGATCTTCACATGGAATCGAGGAGAAAAAGTCCTCCGCATCGGTGTGGTCCAGTTGTGCAAACCACTCCACTCGCTCTTTGTCATTGAGTGTAGGCCAAAGTTCCCAAAGTTCATCCACCGAAATCTGATGGGTGTTTTTCGTGGCTTCTGTCATTCTGATAATCCTTTATGAATGGGTTGCGGAAACAGATAATTCAGCAATCCAGACACAATGGAAAATCAAAACGCCATGGCGTGTATGTTGTCATGGTCTTCCCTGTCGTGAGGAAGACGCAAAGAGACGGCTTCCTCGGATTAATTCATTGATAAATGGTAACTAAGAGGATCGTCCATAGGGCGTAATACAAAAGAGAAACGAAACAGGGCATAAAAAAAGCCCCCAACCGGGGGCGGTCTTACGCGTATTCATGAAATTTTGCAAGTGAATTTCATTGTGGCGCATGGGGTCAGGGATTCATTTTCGTTCGTTCCTGCTGTACGATGAGTTCAATTTCCCGAATTAAATCATCTTTTGGCGTATTTTCCATGATGCGTGTGATGATTTTGTCGATGAGTGCGGGAGCATTTTCACAGGTATTGGTGATGGTGCAGTCATGCAGTGTCTGCGAAACTCCGGGACAAGGGCAGAGAACGGAATTGGCGTACATGGCGAGGTCTGCCTGTCCGGCAGGCTGAAGAAGTGCGTACAATTCTTCGTGTCCCGGGTAGGGGCATGTTTTGAGGGCTTTTTCCCTGGCTCTGCGGCGGGCATCGGGAGATGCGGCAGCCGGTGCATTGAGCTCGGCATCGACGCGGGAAAGCAGGCGTTCGTAGTTCCCTCCGCCTTCGATGGAAACTCCGTTGATAAAGAAAGAGGGGGTACCTTCGACATTGGCTTTTCTGGCATCTTCGACATCCTCAATGACGAAAACGCCGTATTGCTGGCCTTTTTCGGGATCGAAAAGTTCGTCTTTCGATGCACCGAGACTTTCGAGAATATCGGTCAGTTTCTGAGCATCCAGTTCTTTTTGGGATTTAAAGAGCTGATCGTGGATTTCCCAGAATTTTCCTTTTTCGTGGGCATAGACGCTGACGAGTGATGCAGCGGCTGCGTACTGGTGAATCGAGGTCAGGGGCATTTGTTTGAAAACGATCGAAATGGCCTCGGGTCTTGCTTCATAGACTTTATGCATGGTTTCGGCCGCTCTTGCACAGAAGGGACACTGAAAATCGCTGAAGACGACGATTTCGACGGGAGCGGATGATTCGCCGAGGCGCGGGCGATTTTCGAGATTGAATTCAGCCGGTGAGGCCATGTTTTTCGCTTCATCCCTGACCATTTCCCGAATTCTGGGTTTGTCGAGGTCGTTCTTAAGGAAAAATTCAATGTCGGAGGACAACAGGTAAGCTTCATGGCATGTCTGACCGGCATCCAGAACGTCCTCGAGTGTTTTGTATCCTGCGAGAGAGTCTTCGACACATGGATTGTCTATTTCGCGGGCAATTTCCCGGAATGTATTTTGTTTGGATGTGCTGAGGGAATTGGGAACGAGGGAACTGCTTTGGGCTGCGCAATGCGTCGTCAGCAGGGACAGCACGAGGACAGCCAGAAATGTGTTTGTTTGTTTCACTGCAAATACCTGCATGAGTGGTTAGTGATTAGTCGTTGAGACGTGCGGTTTGCACGTCTGTATCCTGTCCATATTGCGCACTCATGGTGCAGTCAGCCGACGGCGTTCAGTAAAGGCAATTCTCCAAACTCCGTCCTTCGAGTCTTTGAGCCAGCGGTAGCTGATGATGACGTCATCGGTCTGCGGTTTTCCGGATTCATCTTTATACGTGGAGATTTGTCGGGTATGAACGGTGGCTGCAATACGGGTCAGTTTTTGGAATTCGATGGCTTTGACTTCGAGTTTGAGGTCTTTGAGCGCCATGGCTCTCTGCGCATATTCTTTGTTCAGTTCGGGATACCGCATGCGTTCCGACATGAAATCGCTCATGTAACCATCCAGATCTTTCGTATTTGCATGCATGAGATGACGTTCGAGGGCAGCGCGGACTTCTTTGGCTTCGTCGGGGAATTCGGCTTCGACCTTTGCAGACATATTCTCAGCTGCACTATTGGTGTCGTATCCAATATGCTCGGCAGTATCTGCCGCCAGATCATCGTCGCGATCGACGGCGAATGCGGGGAGCTGGAGTGATAAAAGACAAATCAGTGCGAATACCGGGATGAGTGTTTTTTTCATGGTTTGTTTCGTAAAATAAGAAGACTCAGATTGCTGTGAGAGGTGATGGAATAGAGAAGAAAGCATTATGGTGCGACTGCTGTAATGGTGATGCTTCCATCCTTACCGGATGAACTGCCGTATTTGGTCATGTAGGTGGATTCCAGTTTGTAGGTATCGGTGAGTGTTCCGCCAGCAGTGGTATAAGCGGACGTCACTCCGGTAAACACAAAACCGGATCCGCCGGCACCGCTCGTTTTTTCTTCGTTTCCGGTCATGCCTCCGTACCAGCCGCCACCGCCGCCGCCTTTGTATGTTTTTTCCTCGGGTTGAGTATTGGCCGTTCCGAACTTGCAGAGCGTTTTGCTGCCGTTGGTGCAGCCATTTTGTCCGCCAGCGTATGTGCCTGCATGCTCTGCACCATTATTGCGGCCTTTGGTCCCTGTCGTGTCACCGCCGTCTCCGCCTTTATTGGTGGAACCTGCGTCATCAAATGAACCGCCGCCGCCACCGGCGACGATGACGCGTTTGCTGGTTGAATTCGTCCCAATCCGAATATCGGAAGCACCGCCGCCGCCAAAGCCAAAACCTTTGTAGCCGCCGATGCCGAGGAATCCGTTTTTCCCTTTGCTTCCCGGGGAACCGCCGTTGATTCCTCCGCAGCTCACGCCATCTTCACATTTCTTTCCGGCCCCTCCGACATTGAGGTAAACGGTTGTTGCCGATTTGAGCGTGATGTATCCGCTTGCATATCCACCTCGGCCACCGGTGCTTGAATCGCCTCCGCCGCCTGCACCGTTTACGGCCAGTCTGTATCTGCCGGCAGGCAATTTGTAGGATTTATTGGTGGCTGCTGTGCTGAGACTGATTGGACAGAAAGGATTATAGTTGATGTTTCCCAGTTTTTGGGTAAAGCTGCCATACCCAGGCACCGTGACACTGGCCTTGAGCTGGACACCCTTATAGTAATTGTTACTTAGGTTGGATGCGGTGGAGTATGGGGCACGCAAAGTAATTGTTTTGGTCGGTTCGCTTTGTTTCAGCGTAAAGCTGGTCGGGGACAGGGTAATGCCCGAAAGATCACTGGCTGCTGTGCCGCTGGAGGTCACCAGACTGATGTCAACTTTTACATCAAGATTTGGAGGCTTGATGAGCGCCAGCGTAAGGGAATTCTTGTCTGTTTTTCCACAGGTAAGCGTCTGTAAGGTCGCCGGCGTTATGGTCAGATAGATGCACTGTGACTCGACGCACATGCCGTCAGTGCATTTTTCGTGGGATTCACCACAATCCAGGTTGGTATCCTTGGTGCATTTTTGACCGTCTTTATGATAGCCCTTGTCACAGCTGTTGATCTGGCAGGTTCCCGTATCGGTATTGCATGTGCTCGAAGCATTGGGGATAGCTGCACAGTTGGTGCATGCAGTGCCGCAATGTTCGTTGTCGTTCTGGCAGGAATTGGTGCTGCTGTTGGAGCAGATGTTTGGATCGCATTCGGGAATGACGCACTGACCATTCACGCATACCAGCGAACCGGAACAAGCTGTACAGCTTCCGCCCTGCCAGCAGGCATCCTTGGCTGATGTGCCGTCGACGCAGCTTCCGCTTTTCAGACAGTAGTTCTCGATGCAGGAAGAGATGACACATGAACTGGAAATACAGTCTGCGCCGGCAACCCCCTCGATGGCAGTGCAGTTGATTTGTCCGCAGGAAGTGACGTCATCTGCGACGCATGTTTCATCATCAGCAAGATGCTGACCGGACTGACAAAGTTCACATTTGGCTTCTGAGCATCGTTCGCATTTGCGCGAATCACATGTTTCCCGGGCACAGTCTACGACCGGAAATCCGCATGCGTGATAGGAATCGGGCTCACACGTTCCTTCAGAAAAATGTTCGCCCTTCGAACAGGGCGTGCAGACGCCATTGAGGCAAATCTGATCCGTGCATGCGATATCCTTTGCGCCGCATGCAAGATAGCTGTCCTCCACGCATGTGTCGTTTTCAACGTGTTGATTCTGAGGACAATTTTCACAACCCTCATCAATGCAGAGCTGATTTCCCTTGCAGTCATCCGTTGTCTTGCATGGATTGGCTTTATCGATGACGCAAACGCCATTGCTGATATGCTGGCCCGTCGGACAATTCATGCAGGAGCCGAACTGACATATTTGATCGACGCATTTATTATCGAGAGAACCACAGGCTTCATTTGTATCATTGGTGCAGACGTCTCCCTCAGCGTGCTGGCCTATCGGGCAGGTCTTGCAATGTGTTTCTTCGCAGATCTGAGTGTCTTGGCAATCGCTGCTGCGCACGCATTCGATGGTTTCATTTTCGACACAGAATTCACCATCTTTGTGCTGGCTTGCTTTGCATTCTGAACAAACACCCTGATGGCAAATCCGGTTGTCGCCGCATTCTTCTGCCGAAATGCACTCGACCATGGAATTGCGGACACACAGGTTATTTTCTATATGCTCTTCGCGGCTGCAGGCCGTACAGTGACCTGCAGAACAAATCTGATTATCGCTGCAATCTGCGATGGTTTCACAGTCCGGTTTTGCATCCTGGATGCATTCATTGCCTTTGACGTGCGTATTCTCAGGACACGATTTGCATTTGGCATTCGTGCAGATTTTGTTGCTGGCGCACTTCTTGCCGTGTGAACCGCAATTCTCTCTCGTATCTTCTTCGCACGCAGACTCATGGAGATGGAAGCCATCCTGGCAGGCGTTGGCGACACAAACACCTGACTCGCACTCGCCCTTATCCCAGCCGGGCATCTTTTTGCAGTTTACTGTTTCAGATCCACATTTTTTCAGCGTATTGGCAACACAATATCCGCCATCGTCAATATGTTCATTGTCGCTGCATCCATTGACGGTCTCAAGAGAACATCCGTTGAGCGCAGAGACGCTCAGTATGGCTAATATGCTGAGTATACTTCTTTTCATGTCGTCCTCCTGAGCTGCGAATGATGCAAAGATCAAACACCTGGGGATAATACACCTAAGCGGTATTTTAGCATAAAACCAAGGTATTATGCATCGATTTGGTAATTTTTTTCACACACAAAAAAAACCGCCGCATTTTCATGCGACGGTTTTCAGTGCACAGGATTATCGAAGAAAGTTATCACTTGCTGCCGCTGACGTTGAATACGAACGGATATTCGACCATCGTCGGATTGCCATTTTTGGCAGCCGGGAAACGCCAGTATTTAATGGAGTTCTGGACGCAATTTTCGACATTTGCATTGCGGATTGTGGTTTCTTTCTTGATGACTTTCTGGACATCTCCCTGCGGAGAGATGATCCAGACAAAGACGACTCGGCCGTTCAATCCTTTGATTTTGTTGAGTTCCCTTTCGTAGCACGAACGGACTTCGTTGGTATGGTTCCTGACGGTCTTCTGGATGATGCGTTTGTCGAGCGAACCGCTGGTGTCGACTGGGCCGGGGTTGACATCGATGATTCTCTCTTTGATTGTGCCGAGATCCGTTTTGTCGTTTTTCATTGCAGTCTGAAGCTTATTGTGAGCAGCTGTTCCGGCAGGGCCGTAACCACCATTATATCTGCCAAATCGGGATCCTCCGCCTTTGTCTCCGAGTATGCCGAGGCCATAGTTCGCATTTTGTGCAGCTATCGTCGAATCGAATACATTCCATTCGAGATTGTCAAAATCCTGCATGGATGTCGCTGCAGCAAGCATGGATTCCATGGCTCTGTCCTGAGCCAGAAGCCCCGAACCATTAGCTGCCGCAATGGCTTCAGTCCTGTTGCTCGGTGCATTGCTGTTCGTTTCCGGTTTGGATATCGGTGAAGACGGGGCATCTCGCTTGATCTCAGTCACTTCCGTCAGTTCCGTGTTCTCTTCCGGAATCACTTCATCGATGATGGGATCTTCTTCGATGACCTGTTCTATCGGTTCAACCATAGAGGCAAAACGCGCGGAAGTCATGATGCGATCGACGATGAGGGCATCGACGCGATCCGAGGCAAACAGTGCTACCGAGAAAACCGCAAAGTGAAGCAGAAGAGATGCCACCAGGGCGCCATAGCGATTCAGATTGAAAAGACCCGCATGAGATGCGGCAAAGGTCTTTCTATCCACATAATGTACTAGAATTGCAACATCACCAAATATATATTTGGCTCTGATAGTATTTGATAATTCTATGGATGCCGGGGCTGACTGGAATGGACAGACCCGGTCGCCCATGACGAGAAAACCTTCCTGGGCGGGTTGTTGCAAAAGCGTCCATTGTTTCATTTCATCACATTTTGCGATGACGATCCTTTTCTGAGCATGATCGGGATTGACGCGATACTGGCAATCATTCGTTTCACCGACAGCAATCTCAAGATTGCTCTTGAAGGGATACTGCTGAATATTCATCACATTCCCATGCCAGATCATGGCAATTTCCAGAATGCAGTCATCGCTCTTGGCATAGGCCGAAAGAAAACGTCTTTCAAAGCTGACAGGCGCTTTTTTCTTTTTAATAATAACAACTTCTGATGCATTCGATTTGGGGCCGAATGATGCAGATTTAAGGGTATTGGGAACAGATTCGTTCAACAGTGAAGAACCCATGCGATTATTATCAAGACTCGGATGTGTAATCATATCTTTTCTCCTCAGTTCTAATTATCAATCATTCTATAGAATGATGAAATCAACGTGAAAGGTGTTGGGAAAACTTGTTTTGAGTGTGATGGATGCTGAGATTTTTAATGATTTGCCGCAGATACTTGATGATAACTTTTTTTTGATACACCTCTGTTGTATTGAGCGTTGACAGATTTCTGCGAAAATAAACGACTTTGCTCCCTGAATGCTCATTTCAGAAAACAATCCCGCAGAACCAAAATCAATTCCGAAGAATTAAAATAATAATTCCGAAGAATTTAAAACCTACCTACTCTTTTTCTTTCTTTGGTTCCTTCAACATACACGAAAAAAATGGTTTTGCAACATTTTTTTTGATTTTTTTTATTTGTGATCGTCAGGCTGCTGCAGCAGACTCAAAATTCCCTTGAAAATACTCGATTTTATGGCCTGACGCAGTTCAATGGCAACGGCTGTGGATTCATTGAAGGCAACTTCAGGTTACCCGAAACGCCACATCATCGCATTTCCATCATCGCAGAAATTCAGTCAATATCCGGACAGGATACAAAGGTACGGAAATGCCGATAAAACAAAGTAAAAACGGTAATTTTTCAGGAGGGTATGGGGGAACTGATTCCCCCATACAAATAAATATTCTAATTCGCAGGAATGGGCGCAATCGTCGGTGCTTTCTTAGATTGCGGCGGATCGATGTCGAGTACCGACAGACCGGTCGTCTCGGTCTTCGAACGCTTGCGAAGCATTTCCTTCTGTTCCTTGGTAATATTCACCTTCAGCCACTGCTGGAAATTCGCACCGCTCTGCATGTTGTAGTGATAGTCCTCGTCTTCGGCCAGTCCCAGGAATGCCATCTGGCGCGTGCGCAGAATCTTGGAATTGTCGGCAAACGGCATCTCGATGATGTTGCGGCGGTACGTTGGACCATATTCAAAGTAATGTTCCGCATTCGACGGATAAAGAATCGTCATCTTCAGGCCGGAATCCTTGAGCGCCTTGGCAATGTCGAGCATCGCACGATCACCCGTCAAGTCGCCGCACAGCGGGAATACGCGGTGGTTCTGCCAAAGTCTGCGAATGCGCTGATACTGGCCTTCGTCCGTCAGAAACGTCGGGATGGTTTCGGTGAATTTCTTGGCATTTGCCGCATACTGCTTGGGATTGGATGCCGCCTGATCCGTCAGGAATTTGCTCAAACCATTGTATTTCTTGATGACGCGGTTGAACCGGCCATTGACTTCCTTGACGCCGCTCTTCCAGGCCTTCATGGCTGCATCCGTCTGTTCCGGAAAATACTTCTGCAGCGCGGCTTTCATCTTCTCGGCGTTCTCTTTCTTCCAGTAACTTCTGAACTCTTCGATGTTTTCTGATGCGAGAAATGCGGCACCATAAGCAAAATGAAGGTTGCGGATTTGCTTGTCGAAATCCATCGGAATGACAATGGATGCATTGCTCCATCCGGCCAGAAGGTAAACCTGGTCAGTTCCTACTCCCGACAACACACCGCCAATATCCTTGATGTGCGGATACCACACGTAGTGTGCGTTTTCGTTCGAAACCCAGTAATGGGCATCGCGAACGAGCTGATCTGGATCCGGATCTGAGCGCAGCGCCTTGAATCTGGCCTCAATCTCTGCCGGCAGCATCTTGCTCGGATCATTCACTTCACTCGCCTGGGCCTGGGATTGACTCGCCGGAGCTTCTGCCGACTGAGCATACAGGGACGCTGGTGCCACACAAAGCAATAAACTGAATAACCATGCGTATTTTCTCATATCGTTTCTCCAATATCATGATGGGGATAAATTGCCCTTACAGGACTTGTCCCGACGATCATAGGGCAGTTCAGGTAAAAAATAAAATTTTATGCCAGTTTGTATGTGAATTCGCCTTTTTTGTCACAAAGATGCATAAAAACCTGCTCCAATTCATTAACAAACGCTTCGGAATCAAAAACATTCCGGTATCTTTGTGACAAAATACGGCTCATCTGTGCCGGCCTAT
This sequence comes from Pseudomonadota bacterium, assembly GCA_017441205.1. GTDB lineage: Bacteria > Myxococcota_A > Bradymonadia > UBA4248 > UBA4248 > UBA4248. The sequence continues at coordinate 37,832 of JAFRYG010000137.1, read as the reverse complement.
GCCTCTGGGCATACGGCCGGCAATGCATATTATGGGGGTTATACGGTCCAACGACGGTGATAAGTCAGCCATTCGACCGTCAGCATCCCCATCGCAATCAGCAGCGCAAGCACCCACAAATACTGCGAGGATACCGGCAGTTTCGAAAGCAGCCGGATGATCCACGAGGTTTCTTCGTCCTCAGTTTCCAGGTCCGAAAGCGTCGTCTTCAGATGAATGCGGCCCTGCAGCATGGACGGTGTCTGTGACAGATCCGATTCTGCCATGTTCGAAAAATTGGCGGCGAATTCAAATACTTCGTCCTTCGTTTCCGGACGCTGTACGCGATAAAATCCCGACATTTCACCGTAAATCGAAGCCGAACCGTCATAGACCGGCAGGGATTGCAGTTTCGAACCATCGGGACGAATGACATCGACGTGCGCAAGGTCGCCGGGAATTCTCACATGCCAGGCATTACCCGTCGGATAGCCGCGGAGCGGCTCGGCGTTTTCATCCATGAGCCAGTCGATGGTGTTGATGAACAAAACCGGCAGGCCGACGCGGAAAATGAGATCGCTTTCGACCAGACTGAATCCGATGGCCAGAAAACGCTGGGAATTCGTTTTGCGCGTCGCCATCAGCGGCCCTTCGATGGCGCGCATGACGAGATCGCTGTTGGGAACGCCCGAAAAAACATTGGCTTTCGAAATATTGAGGTTCTTAAGGCTGAGCCAGCGCGCAACCGGATGTTTGGCATTCACGCGCTCAATAATCGGAGATTCGACGGTTTTGGCCTTGAACGGCGAATCCTCAACTTCGGGATTGATAAAGATGGCGCGGCCCTCCCAGTCCTCTTTCTGAACGTGGGGAAGGTTTCGGTACGAATTGTCCAGAATGACGATGTCGTGATTTGCACTCAGCTTTTTAAGATCGATTCCGCCATCGCCGAGAATGTCAGGATCCGTAGGTTTCATAAAGGAAACACGGTAATTCTCGTTCAGAAGCAGTGCCGCTTCCAGATACAGGTTGCCCGGTGTAATGCAGGCAATGTCCGGTTTGGCATAATCCGGAATCCGCGCGTATGCGATGTTGTCGATGGGCATCGGATCGACGAGATCCGATGGATCGATGATTTCGAGTGTCGCAGCCATTCGGCTCGAACTGAGCGTCAGATTGTCGTAGAGACGAAGTTCCGAAGAACCTGAGGCAAGTGTCAGGGTCTTTTCAACGATGATATCGTGATCTTTTTCCGGGTCAAATGTCGATTCGGAATCCGGCAGAGCCATGATTTTCATGCGCGCTGTCACGGGCTGTTCAAAACCATTGTGCGCCTTAAAAAAGACCTCAAAACCGAGTCTGTTGGCAATATACCGGCGAACATTGAAAGCTTCGATGGACAGATTTCCCGATGGCGTACCGTAATTTCTCTGCTCAAAGGCTGCCGTCCGGGGCAGGATCTTCGAAATTTCATCGGCATTGTCGAACTGACCGTCCGTCAAAAGATAGATTTCGGGATTTTCTCGGTCCTGTGCAAGGTGTGAAGCCAGTTCGATGGCTTTATGCATATCCATGGAGGTCGAACGCACGGCAATCGTCGAAAGCGTTTTATCGAGTGCAGCCTTGTCGGATTGGAATGGTCCCGAAACGGCACTGACAATGCCGGAGGCTTCGATGATGACGGCACGATCCGTCGGGCGCATGTGATCGACGAGTTCCCTGGCATCCTTGATGGCACAGGAAAATCGGGACGGACATTCCTCCCGGCCGCTATCTGCAGCCATGGATGCGCTCGCATCCACGATGATGATGGCATGTCTGTGCGCCGTGTTGTCCTCTTCCTGCCGTGGGTCCAGCAATGCCAGCGCAATCAGGCCAATGATCAGAATGCAGATCAGATAGCTGATAAAGCGCTTGATCCAGTCGTGCCACCTGCGGTGCGATGATTTTTCGAGCACCTCCCGCCACAGTCCGATATAGGGAACCGCAACGGCGCGCCTGCGAACCTTGAGCAGATACAGAATGGCAATGATGACCGCAAGACCGATCAGATATGGCAGAATGGCCTCTGGAGTATATCCGTTGAATATCATTTCAGGAAACCTCCGGCTCTGAATACCTTGAGTACGATTTCATCAAACGGCGTCGATACCGGCGTCCTGAAATAGAGCATGTGGCGTGCAACGCAGTAGGCTTCCATCTTCAGACAGAGTGTTTCGAACGCTTTTTGATATTTTGCGACGAGTCTGGGGGTCATCGTAAGATCGACGCGTTCTCCCGTCTCATCGTCAATCAGGGTAACATCGCCGTGAACTTTCGGATCGAATTCGGATTCATCGGCAATGTGTACAACATAAGTCTCGAATTGCTGATAATGCAGGAAATTCAAGGCTTTTTCGTAGCCTTCCGGATTGTAGAAATCGCTGATAACGACAGCAACCCCCCTGCGCCTGTTCTCACTCGCAAACGTCTTGAATGAGTCTTCGAATGAAGTCTGTCCCTCGCCCTTTAGTTTTTCAAGAAACTGGAAAATCTTGAAGATCTGTCCGCGGCCGCTCGTCGGGGCAAGCCTTTCGATAACCTTGCCGTTAAAGGCAATGTAGCTCACATGATCCTGGTTGCAGAGTCCAATGTAACCAAGGGCTGCAGCCATTTTCTTGGCATAATTGAGCTTCGCATCATCGTTGAAATGCATCGAACCCGAGCAGTCAATGAGAAAGTAGATCGACAGATCCTCTTTTTCTTCAAAAAGGCGGACGAGCAGTTTTTCGGTGCGGCCATACACGCGCCAGTCGAGTGCACGGAAATCATCGCCGGGCGCATAGTTCCGGTGATCCGCGAATTCGATACCGGAGGCGACTTTGCGCGTTTTGCGTTCGGCCCGCAGCTTTCCGGTAAATACCTTTTTGGACATGACATAAAGGTATTCGATTTTTTTCAAAAAGGCTTCATCAAACAGGGACATGGGTTATCTTCGTTATTTTTCGGCAGTTTCTTTCGTATTCTTGATCAAATCGCGCAAAATATCGTCGGTCGAAATGCCCTCGGCTTCGCCTTCGAAGTTGAGGATCGTTCTGTGGCGGAGTGCCGGAATTGCCGCAAAGCGGATATCGTCATTCGAAACATTGAACCGGCCGTCAAAGATGGCGTGAATTTTTGCGGCTTTAATCACGGCCTGGGCACCACGCGGACTCGATCCGAATCGGACGTATTGCTTGATCATCTTGGTGCAGCCATCAATTTCGGGATGCGTTCCCAGAACGAGTTTGAGTGCATAATCCTGAATGTGATCGGCAATCGGAACCTGCGATGCGAGCTGACGGAGTTCCAGAATCTCTTCTTTGGACATGACGGCCGAAACTTTGGGCTGTTTTCCGGCTGTCGTGCGTTTGAGCACTTCGTGCAGCTCATCCTTGGTCGGAAACGGTACATTGACTTTAAAGAGGAATCGGTCGAGCTGAGCTTCCGGCAGCGGGTAGGTGCCTTCCATTTCGAGGGGGTTCTGGGTCGCCATGACAAAGAATGGGGCTTCGAGATGGTAAGTGGTATTGCCGACCGTAACGCTCTTTTCCTGCATGGCTTCGAGCAGAGCGGCCTGCGTTTTGGGCGTGGCACGGTTGATTTCGTCGGCGAGCAGAATGTTGGTAAACACAGGCCCCTTCTGGAATTCAAAGCATTTATTGCCGCGTTCGTCTTCGACGATCATGTTCGTGCCAAGAATGTCGCTCGGCATCATGTCGGGGGTGAACTGAACACGGCTGAATTTGCAGTCAATGGCTTCCGAAAGCGTGCGCACGAGCATGGTTTTGCCCAGTCCCGGAACGCCTTCGAGCAATACCGGCCCGTCGGCGAGCAGGCATAATATGACGGCATCAATGACTTCATGCTGTCCGACGATCATGCGACCAATTTCGTTTCGAAGCGTAGTGATTTTTGCCTGAAACTGTTCAACCTGTTTTGCAATGTCTTGTGCCATGGTACAACCTTATTCAATGTGTGCGCGGTTATTGGGGGCGGATCATGTCGAAGTATTTTTCGACATAATTGCGATAACCCTGAGGAACTTCTTCGGATTCGAGAATCTCCTCTGCTGCTTTTTCGTACGTCTGATAAACTTCTTTATAGGATTCGCTGGCAAATCCCTTCTGACCAGCGGATTCAATAATTTCACTGGTTGATTGCTGGCCGGTATCCATACCGGAGAGCTTTTCATCCTTGAGATTGACTTTCATCGAAGTCGCATCGCCTTCGGTGGTATCGTGTCCGCTGCTGGGTTCCAGGCCGGGTTCCGAATCATTCATGCCATTTTCCTGGCCGTTTTGCTGTCCCTGCTGCTGGCCGTCCTGTTGAACGTCCTGCTGCTGTTGCTGACCGCCTTGCTGCGATTGCTGACCGTCCTGTGGCTGCTGGCCGTCCTGTGGCTGCTGCCCATCCTGCGGCTGTTGTCCATCCTGCGGCTGTTGTCCATCCTGCGGCTGCTGGCCTTGCTGATCCTGGCCTTTGGCGCGATCCATGAAATCCTGCATGTTCTTTTGCCGATCCTGTTTGGCCTCATCATTTTGCTGTTCTTCGGCCTGTTTGGCATCCTGGCGCATCTTGTCTGCCAGATCTTTAAGAGCATCGCGCTTTTCCTGGGCTCGCTTGTTTTCTGCAGCTTCCCGAAGGGCATCTTCTGCAGTCTGTTCTCCGTTCTGTCCGGCAGAATCCTGTTCCTGCTGTCCTTCCTGTCCCTGCTGCTGACCTTCCTGTCCCTGCTGCTGTCCCTGCTGTCCTTCTTTCTGCTGTCCCTGTTGTCCCTCTTTTTTGCCTTCTTTCTGGCTTTCTTTATCGCCATCCTGGGCATCCTGAGGCTGTTCGGATTTTTTTGCCTGCGCATTCGGATCCTGTTCGGATTCTGCATCCTGAGATTGTTTTTCCAGATCCTTCGAGGTCTTGTTCATGGCCTTGCTGAGCTTATCGAGGGCTTTTTCGGCCTGATTGTTCGCCTGCTGCTGTTGCTGCTGCTGTTGCTTTTCGGCATCATCGAGCTTTTTGGCGGCATCCTTAAAGGCTTTTTTATCCTCATCGGTCAGCTTGTCGTTGTTGAGTTCCTTTTTGAGCTGATTGACGAGATCCTTGTTTTTCTGGAGTGCTTTTTTGAGTTCCGGATCGGTTGGATCGAGATTTCTCGCGAGGTTTTTGAACATTTTCGCGAGTTTTTCGAGCTTCTGTTTATCCTTGGGATCCGTGCTGTTGAGCAGATCTCTCAGAATATCCGCCGCCGTATCGTAGTCGTTCTTTTCGAGAGCTTTGGCGAGTTCTTCGGTTTCGGGATCTTCCTTCATCTGGGTCATGCTTTCGACGGCATCGCGAACGGCCTGATCGAATGCTTTCTGTTCCTGGATGGGGGCAGGATCGGAATCGGACAATTTTTTTTCGAGTGCAGCCAGTCGTCGCTTGAATTCTTCTGCCGAAAGTTTTCCGGCGCGGTCATCTTCGAGGATTTGAGCAAGTTCCTGCGCGGCTTCCTTGAGCTCGGGATCATCGATTTCCTGGGCTTCTTCGAGCAATGCCTCAATCTGATGCTGTCTGAGCTGCTGCGAAACGGCATCGAGATTGGGACCGGCAATTGCCTGTGGTTCCTCGGTTATTGCAGTTTGCGGCGGTTTTGCTTCTTCCAGATGCTCAGATACGGCATGGGCAATGTCGGGAATAAAAACAATAAGAATGGACGCAGCAGCGGCTCCGGCGAGCAGTTTCAGGTGTTCCGGCTTCTGAAGCGAGAATGCATTTTTTACGAATGCGTTTTGTCGTTCCGGGGATTCGAGGCGTTTTTGTGTATCGGCTATCTGGATCTTCATCCATTCGGTCTGTTGTTCAGATCGCATGAAGGAAAGTGCCGAGGAAATGCGATCCCCGAACTGATTGGCGGCATCGATTTGTCTTGCGACTTCAGTATCCGAAATGCGCCAGGGCACAGACCATATCAACAGAGCGGATGCAGGAACGGCGGCGAGGATCCAGATCCAGCCCGGGATGTCGATTCCAAAGCGGATTAAAGCGATAAGTATGGCGCAAATGAGCAGCGTCACAGCAGCCATTATCGCAATCTTTTGGACGAACCGCCGGTCGTACAGCCGTCGTCGTCCATCCTGAATCATTCGCTCTATCTGCATGAATTCCCCAGTCCTTTATTTGCCATCCTGCGGCACTGATTTGCCATCCTGCGGCACTGAATCGATATCATAAAGATTGTCATCAAAAACTGCGAGTACCTTTCCGCGTCTGAGCAACAATCTTCCTTTTCCGCCGCGTTCGCCGCGCGTCATGCGGCGAACGGAAATCGTGAGTTCGCGGTTGTCAGAAATCTGAACGCGAACGCCGGACGCATCGTCGGGAACGACGCGGGCTGCGGCGATGACGGAACCGGGATCGAGCGAAAGCGCACGATATCCCTTGCCTGCCGTCTTGAGAATCGGAACGTCCATGAGAGAAAATACGATGGCTCGCGTATTGTCCGAAATGATCGACACGAATCCGTCTTCGCGGGCGACGGATGTGCTCATGACGGCATCGCCGGGATTCAGGCGCATGTAAATGCGTCCGGCAGAAGTCGACACCGTATTGAACTGATCGAGCGAAATTCTGACAATTTGCGCCATTTTGCTGATGGCGACGAGATATCTTGCATCGCTGGGTTCGGATGGCTGTGGTTCGAAGAGATCGAGCTGAACCTGGGGAGGCGCTTCGGGAACCGGACGTTCCGGACACAAAAATCTCGGATCATCAATGAACGCGCCAATAATCTGTTCTCCATCCTCGAGTTTGAAACTCGCCGCGATGGGGCTGCCGTGTCCCGTGGTCGCCGGGACGCTGTCGACGAGCATGGTATAGGCTTTGCCGAGCGAAGACAGCAGGATGAGCGGCGCACGGGTCGAGCCGTACCGGATAAAGGCGACGGCGTCGTTTTCTTTCGTGCGGATGGAGGCAATGTCGGAAAACGTCTTTTGGCGCTTGAACAGTCCTGTTTTGGTCACAATCACGAAGCAGTCTTCGTCGATGATGTAGTTTTCGGCTGCATAGGATTCGCTCAGATCCTTGCCGTCAAAGCTCGTTCTGCGCTCATCACCGTAGGATTTTTTGGCAAAAACGAGCTCATCGCGGACGACTTTCCAGCGTTTGGCTTCGGAATTCAGGACGCTTCGGATGTGGTTGGCCTCTTTCGTTTTTGCAGCAAGTTCTGCCTCGATTTTGTCGATTTCGAGTCGGGCAAGACGATAGAGCCGCAGCTGAAGAATGGCTTCGGCCTGAATTTCGTCGATATCGAACCGCGCACACAAGGATCGCGAAGCGGCATCCTTGTCTTCCGAATTGCGGATGATGGAGATGGCTTCATCCAGACCATCGAAGAGCTTTTTGTAGCCTTCCAGAATGTGTATGCGGGCTTCGAGCTGCTGGAGCTGATACTGCAGGCGCCTGGTGACGATTTCGAGGCGGAAGTCGATGAAATGCCGGATGATTTCTTTGAGTCCAAGGCGCCTCGGCAGGTAAATCGGGTGATCGACACCTTCTTTGGGCTGACCTGGAATAATGCAGGTCATGTTGACATTGAACCGCGTCTGAAGATCGGAATGCTTGAAGAGATAGGCCATGACGGCATTTGGATCTGCGCCGCTTTTGAGTTCCAGAACGATGCGCACGACATCGGTGGATTCGTCCTGGACGTTTGTCAGAAGCGGGAGTTTGTCGCTCGAAATCAGGTCGGCAATATCCTTGACCAGCTTTGCCTTATTCACCTGATAGGGAATATTCGTAATAATTATTTTTGTCCTTTTGCCTTCCTGCTCAATGCAATACTCGCTCTGAATATCGATGGCGCCATGACCGGTTTCGTAGACTTTTCGAATCTCGGCTGCCGGTGTGAGAATTCTGCCTCCGGTCGGAAAATCCGGTCCGGGAATGATCTGGCAAAGATCGTCGAGTCCGATATTCGGATTGTCGATCATCGCAATGCAGCCGTCGATGGCTTCGGTCAGGTTATGCGGCGGGATGTCTGTAGCCATGCCGACGGCAATGCCTTTGGAACCGTTGACGAGCAGGGCTGGAATCGAAGTCGGCAGGACGGAGGGTTCCTTGAGGGTGCCCGAATAATTGGGCAGAAAATCGACGATATGTTCGTCCAAATCCTCGAGCATCGCCGTGGCAACCGGCTGCAGGCGCGCCTCGGTGTAGCGCATGGCTGCTGCACCATCGCCGTCCATGGAACCGAAATTGCCCTGTCCGTCGACGAACGGATAACGCATCGTGAATGGCTGGGAAAGCCTCACGAGTGCATCATAAATGGCGCTGTCACCATGGGGATGATACCGGCCCATGACCTGTCCGACGACCTGTGCGCTCTTTTGATATTTGGCCTCGTGCGTCAGATGCATTTCGTGCATTCCGTACAGAATCCGGCGCTGAACGGGCTTCATGCCGTCGCGGACATCCGGAAGGGCGCGGCTGGTAATGACACTGAGGGCATAATTCAGATAGCGTTGTCTTGCCGTTTCGTAGAGAGAGACGGTTTCGATCGATACATTGGCGGTTTCGTTGGACTTTTTCTTCATAGATACTCGTAATTACGGAATGCGCCGGCAAAAGTGTCCGGTGCAGAAATGGCTTTTTTGCCAAAGCCATGGTTTACTCGAATACGGACATTTTGAAAAGAGCGGGTTTGGTGTTTTGGGGAGCGTCTTGTGCCTGAGGCACTGCGACTGCTCCAGGCCGGGCTATGACTGAAGGTCATACGCCCGGCCCCATTTTGGGGTGTGCCGTATTTGGGCAAAGCCCAAAAAGGCACACGGCCTGCGGCGTATTGCGTCAGCAATAGCCCAGGCCCACACCCTATTATTATTCTGCCGAATCTGTATTCGTTTCGGGAACCGCCGCAGGAGATGGCGCGCGTGCGGCCGATGCTTCCTGCCAGTAGGAAAAGAGCGTTTCGACGTGTGCGCGGGCTTCCTTTTCCTTGTCCTGGGTGGCCTGATTGAGGCTCCGCATTTCGACGCTGAACCAGCCGTTTTCGATTTGACGGATGATTATGCTGTCGGAAATCATTTGAATAAAGCGCGTCCCTGCCGTTTTGTCGCTCTGATAGAACCAGCCGACCTGGGTTTCGCCGTCGAAGACGGGTTCCAGTTTGGCCGTCAGATCGAATTCAACGCTGAGGATATACTTCATTTTGACGTGCATGACGTAAGAGGTCAGTGCGTCCGTCTGGACGAATTCGTCGCGTTCGATGTTCTGGGTCATGTGCGTGGGACCGATGACCATGACATCCGTCAGATCATTGTACACGTCCTGCAATGTTCCCCTGAAAAATCCTTTGCCCTCGACCCAGACATTGTCGGCGACGCCGCTCTGAATATTGCTGGTGGGGACGGTCGTTTCGGGGGCTGGGGCGGCGGGCCATTCCACGCGGTTTGCGATGGGCTGGAAGTCCGATATCTGTAAGTGGGGCACCGCAGTTTGGGTGGTCGCTGGTTCCGTCGTCGTTTGCGTGGCAGGTACTGCGGCACTGGTTATGGTGGTTTTGGGTTCGGCATTCTGCGTCGTTGCACAGCCGGCCAGAATACAGGCCGCAACCGATATAATTGATAGATGATTGAATATTCGGACAGACATTTTGTTATGACTTTATGGAATTGTCTGAGTGGTACAAAGCTCAGTCCGCTATTCATAACAGAAAATAAATGAGATTAAAGCCCTTTTTATCTTCTATGCGGCTTGTGTTTAGGCATACCGGAGGACTGTTGGCTGATTTTTCGGCGGCTCACGTTTTGGGGCGTTTGTGTCCTGAAGTCAGGAATAGCCATTCTCAAAGTTCAAAGCTTACTTCGATACCGTTGTCATACATGTTGGTTTATGCCTACACAGTCTTGGGCTGACACAGCCTTAAATATGCGCTTTACAGTCTTAAATATCCCCCCATACTGCCTTTAACGTGTCCCTTCACCGCCTTTAACGTGTACCAACACCGCTTTTAATCTGTACCTACACCGCTTTTAACGTGTCCCTTCACCGCCTTTGATGTGCACCTTCACTGCTTTTGATGTGTACCTACACTGCCTTTGATGTGTACCAATACCGCCTTTAATGTGTACCAATACCTGCCTTTAATGTGTACCAATACCGCCTTTAATGTGTACCAATACCGTCTTTAATGTGTACCAATACCGCTTTTGATGTGTACCAATACCGTCTTTAATGTGTACCAATACCGTCTTTAATGTGTACCAATACCGTCTTTAATGTGTACCAATACCGCCTTTGATGTGTACCAATACCGCCTTTAACGTGTTCCTTCACCGCCTTTGATGTGCACCTTCACCGTCTTTGATGTGTACCAATACCGCCTTTAATGTGCACCTGCACCGTCTTTAACGTGTCCCTTCACCGCCTTTGATGTGCACCTTCATTGCCTTTGATGTGTACCTTCATTGCCTTTGATGTGTACCAATACCGCCTTTAACGTGTCCCTTCACCGCCTTTGATGTGCACCTTCATTGCCTTTGATGTGTACCAATACCGCCTTTAACGTGTCCCTTCACCGCCTTTAATCTATACTTACATATAGTATCATATCCTATCATGCCCTACACGGTATAGTATGAGGTAACTAAGGGTTACCTCTCGTCCCATTCCCGCCCGCCGACACGCCGTCCTAACCCATGATAACTGGCGAGTTGCACACTAACCCCTTTCCGTTACAGAGAGACGTAAAAATGGGGCTTACCGATGTGCCTGGCATGTACGAAACTTCAGCGTTATACCCCGCGTCCGGGGAAAAATGCTGCAGACCGTCCCTTCGGTTGTTCATACATTATGTCCGGGTTTGGGGTCGTCAGACAAAACCGGATGAATACATGATGTCTCCTCACAGAGGAAGGACCATTCCTTCATCCTAATGATGCCATTCAGATCGATTTTGTTTCACTTTGATGTACGATTTTTTTTGGCTCTGTACTACCAGAGGGTTGATAAGCATTGGACTTTGAGCTTTGAGTCTGAATTGTCATTCTCAAAGCTGGCGTCAACACTATTACAGTATATAGCCATTTTTATATGTTCTGTTTACCTGACATTAGTTGGTGTACGAAGCTGCTGCAGGCGCGACGAACACAGACGAATTGCCCTTTGGGGAGGATAGGGTATTACAGGGATTCGAGCAGAGGAGAAATATCGAAGTATTGTGCAATTTTTTTTTGCAGAAGATGGGTTTTGTAGATTTGCTGTGCTTCGGACCCGATCTGCATGCAGTGAAGTTTTTCTGCTGGTGTAAGTTCTGTCAGTTTTTCCTGTTCCTGTTCGGCGAGCATGCGAAAACACTCGTCGATGAGAGTGCGGAAATGAGTGTTCCAGTCGATGATGGCGCGGGCTTTGAGGGGATAGAAGGATTCGCTGCGCGTGTTCCAGTCGGGATAATCCTTTCGTGCGCGTTTTCTCGATGAGAGCATCTGCTGATAAAATGTTCGGAGCATATTGCGCAGCAGCGGATTGTTCGTTTTGCGTCCCTGAGCCGCGATGCGGTTGAGTGCTGTTTCGTATGGGTCATCGACGATAATGGGTTCTGGAATGCTGGATGCGGCATGCGTTTGCCGGTATGCAGAAATGATGCGTCCGGCTTCGAACTGCAGGCTGGACAGGCGGCATTCACTCACGAATTCGCGAGGATGTGATTTGAGCCAGTTTTCGAATCCGTCGATGAATATGCATGCGGGAACACCGGAATCTGCCCATTGCAGGACGTAAAAAATGTCCGTTGCCGAGAGCTGTCTCGTCGGGAACCGTTTCCAGACCCAGTCCTGGATGTCGCGCAAAAAAGCGGTATTTGGCAATGAATTGCCGTCTTTCATTCGACATCCTCATCGTTGTGCGAAACGAGCATGCCCATGCTTTTCATTTCGATGCGAGCGGCCTGATACAGCGTATCCTGATCGACGACGCTGTTGGTGGATGCGGCAATGAAAGCGGCGCGCAGAATGGAATTTTTGATGTAGCCGCCGCTGATTTCGAATTCCGTGGCCAGTTCGCGGTAATCGATCTTGCCTTTGGGCAATTTGGAGGATCTGAGCATCGACTGCCAGAGTCTCGCTCTTTCTGCTTTGGAGGGTTTAGGAAATGAGACGCGCAGGGAGAGTCGTCTTGCAAAGGCTTCGTCGATGCCTGCCGGGAAATTCGTCGTGAGGATGGCGACACCGGGGAACCGTTCGATGCGCTGGAGCAGGTAATTGACTTCGAGGTTGGCGTATTTGTCGTTGGAATTTTTGACGTTTGTGCGCTGTCCGAAGAGGGAATCTGCTTCATCAAAGAGCAGCATGGCCTGGGCATTTTCGGCTTCATTGAAGATTTGAGCGAGATTTTTTTCGGTTTCACCGACGTATTTTGACATGACCCGCGACAAATCGACCTGATAGATATCGATGCCTATGGTGTTGGCAATGAGTGCGGCACACATACTTTTTCCGGTTCCCGGGGGGCCGTCGAACAAGGCCGAAAGGCCGATATCGTGTCCGAATCGATCGCCGAGCCCCCAGTCGTCGAGGACCCGGGCTCTGTATTGATAGCGGTAGACGATTTCATGGAGCTGCATCTCGACGTCCTTGTTGACGATGAGATCTTCCCATTTGTACGATTTTTCGATGAGCGTAGCGTGTTCGCTCAAGCGGTGGCGCATCTGCTGCTTGACGGCGCCGATGATGAAGTCGGAATTGACGATAGGGGAGGGTTCCGACTGATAGGATGCGACGCGGACGGCTTCGGAAATTTGTCCGGGGGTGAGGTGGAAGTTTTCTGCATAAGCCTGGATATCGCAGTTTTCATCGCGCCGGGATTCGGGGAGTGCTTTTTCCCAGAGTTCCCTGCTGGTGATGTGATCCGGCATGGTCAGGCGAAGTGCTTCGACGTTGCGCGTTTCGAGCCTTGGGGGGAAGGAGACGCTGTTTTGGCAGGTAATAATGAGGGTTTGGGGATGCCAGGCAAGAATGGAATCCAGAACACGGCAAACAGCGAGATGTGTGGCCGATACCTGGGCGTGGAAGTTTGCGTCTTCGGCTGTTGTGGGCAGGATCAATGATTCCCAGCCATAAAAACAGACGATGGCGTTGTGGAGCATGGCTTCTCTGCAGGCCACGCTTACGCCGAAGGAAAAGTTGTCAAAGGTATCGCGGATGGCTTTGATGTCGACGCAGAGCAGATCCCGGTCGAGGAGTTCTGCGACTTCGAGAGCGAAACGTCGTTTGCCTGCGCCGGAAGGCCCGGTGATATAGCATAGCGGCAGAGGTTTTCCGGATGCGATGAGTGCTTTGATTTTATCGATTCTGGAATACCATTCGCGGTGCTGTCTTTCGGTCAGCATTGCCTGGGTGCGCAATAGTCTGCGTGGTCTGAGTTCCGTATAGGCAGCAAGTGCGGCATCGATCATGTCGATACCGCCGATAAATGCCTGAATCCTCATGGGCAGTGCGAGCGGCTGTTTATTGGGAGGCAAAAAACTCGCTGAATTTTTCAATTCAATGAGTCCTTCGGTCAGAAGGATGCTTCCGGGGGCGATGAGTCGGTTCAGGTATGCCGCATTGGGGTTATTTTTGGCAAAGACTTCGATATAGAGCGCCAAGGTTGGGTAATCGCGTTCGAAGTGATTCTGGATAAAGGCATAGAGGCGCGAGAAGGAGGGATTGAATGCCGGAGCGACGACGAGCAGCAGCAGCAGATATTGTGCATCATTCAGGTGATATTGCTGTTTGAGGAATGCGAGTGGGGTTGTGACATCAAAGACAGAATGAGACTGATAGAATTTTTTTCGCCGGTATTCGATTTCGGCCAGTCTGGATTTTGCTTCGACTTCATCGGGGGTGGGATCGACGCCGTATTCGTCGCGTTCGTGGAGTCTTGCCTCGACTTCCTGTGGATAGATGATGGTTCCGGGTCTGAGATCGTCTGCTCCCGGTAAAAGGCCAACTGCCTGCATTTCGCGGATTCGAACGTACAGCAGTGCGCGCAGCCAGTCGAGTTCCAGTTCGAGGTGGGAAACCATGGGATTAGAAGGCATCAGCGGGGCGATGGGCGTTTGCATGGGTTAATTGGTATTGGCTGGTGGTTAGTGTTCAGAGACGTGCAATTTGCGCGTTTGTACTGATTATTATTGGATTGACGAATAAAAAAATCAGACAGGTCTTGCCGGGGCGTTCATTATTGTTAAAAAAAAAGACCAGAAGGGGCTTTGCCGAATCTGGTCTTTGAAGAAAAACATCGGCATCGACGCCAATGAATATTATTTTGCTTTGCTCTCGAGCGTAGTGACGAGACCTTCGAGATTGGGTTTTGCGGCCTGATACTGGATCTGGTTCATTTCGCGGGCGAGAGTCTTGTTGAGCTCTTTGATGGTTTCGACATCGGCTTTTGTTCCGAGCTGAGCGAGAGCCTTTGTGCCATAGAGCTGTCCGAAGACGTCGAGGTTCTTGTACTGATCACATACGGTACTGAAGTAATTGTGATCGCCGGACAGACCGAGTTCGTAGATAGCTTTTACGCGAGCATAGCCGTCGATGTTTGGATTTTTGAGGGCTTCTGCGTAGCATGCCGCATTGGTATCGCATTTGTCGGCGAGTTCGAATGCGGGTTTGACAGCATCGATACGAGCAAAGATGGAGTCATTGTAGTGAGGAACTTTCGGAGCATCGGGATCTTCGGGCTCAGGAACCTTGAATTCATTTGCTTTCATGGCATTGAAAGCGGCCCAGATGGTACCGGTATCGCCGGCTTTGGAAGTCACCGAACAATAGGTAATCATATCGGTAGCAATCGATGCGCGGGCGTAGGGTCTCCATGTTCTTTCATCGAGGAATTCCTCGCCCTTGAGGCTATTGATCATTTCGAGGATTTCGGCATTTGAGAGGAGATCATTTTCGCGAAGCGTTCTGAAAGCATTGACGCGCTGAGAAACTTCGATATTGGTTGTACCGGTCAGCTCGATGGCATTTTTGAATTTTGCCTGATACGGGGTTGTCCAGTTGAAGATGTCCATGAGGACAGTTTTGGCGCGTTCATTATTGCGAACGCCGATATCGTTGAGTGAGAACAGCGTGGACTGAGCAGCGACGCCGACGAGGCTTGCCCACATCTGCCATGCGGGATCCGTGGGCGGACGAATGGCGAGTGTACCGGGGACCGGAATTGTTCTGGTGTTGGAGATGTAGTCGAGCATGGGTTCGACTGCTTCCTCATAACGATACAGGGCGAGGGCATTTGCCGTGTTGTTTCTGAGCGTTTCTGGCGTCAGTGTATCGGGATGAGCCTCGACGTACTGCATGAGTTCTTTGTTTTCGAGTTTATAGGCTTTGAGCAGTACTGGGGCGACGACCGCTTTGTCGAGAGCGAGGAGAGCGCGAGTGCAGTTGGTGGTCAGGGTACGACCGACGCCATCCTGGTGATAGACGACGCGCATCAGCGTATCGACTGCTTTGGGATCTTTCTGGAAAGCGAGAACATCGCAGCTGGTACGGAGCAGTGAGAACGGCGTGTCGTCGATTTTGCCGGTGAGGACTGCAATTGCTTTTTGAGTGATGGCATCACTTTTAATTGTCGTACCGGTTTCGAGGATGACGCGCTGGACTTCCGGATTGACCTGTTTGTCGTAGAGAGAGAGCAGCGATGCCTGGATCTCTTTGGCTTCAGCATCGTTATGCCCTTCGGCATTCTGGAGATCCTTGATGCCCATGGCTGCTTGCATGACTTGTTTATAGTCAGGGGAAGAAACGGCTTTTTTGAGGGCAGGGTAGGCTGCCGGATCGCGTGATGCAGCGAGAGCTTGAATGACTTCGCGGTCGAAGCTGCTGCCGTTATTATAGAGTTCAACGAGGGCTGGTACATATGTCTTCATTTCATCGGGACGCGTAATCATACCCGAGATTTTAGGAATTGCCTTATCGAGTTTTTGGCGTGTTTTGAGGGCTTTGAGCAAGCCTTCTTCGGTGGTAACATCGATCTGGCTGCATCCAGCCAGGAACCCACAGCCCACCACGATCATGGCGAGACTGATAAAACGCTGAATCCCACGATTCTTTATAGTCATGTTAATCTCCATAAGTGATGATTCACTATGCCTTTAGTAGGCCGGGATATGATATTGCGCAGAACACATTTCGTCAATCTTATTCGCAACACGTATTTTTATCTGACATTTTTGAAGCAGAATACGAAGGTTTTTTTATGTATTATTTGAATGGAAATGATGTTTTTGTTGGAATGGCGGCATGGTAATGTGTGAGCCATGAAGGGAAAAAAGCAAAAAATTGTTGTCGCAGGGATAAGACAGGGTGTAAAAAGTCGGGAGTGATTTTTTTATGAAGGCTAACGGGACGTCCTTCATTTTGATAATCATTTTGTTGTCCCTTATGTGAGGTTTTATGTCAGGTCATAATAAATGGAGTACTATTAAGCATAAGAAAGCCAAAACAGATGCTGCGCGTTCCCAGTCATGGACGAAGGTCGTCCGTGAGCTCATTGTTGCAGCTCAAGGCGGAACTGATCCTGAATTCAATTCGGCTCTTCGTTTGGCGATTCAGAAAGCGAAAGCCTGCAATATGCCCAAGGACAACATAGAGCGTGCCATCAAGCGCGGATCAGGTGAAGGCGAGACGGTTCATTATGATCAGAATGTATATGAGGGATATGGTGCCGGTGGCGTTGCCATTCTGATCGATACACTGACGGATAACAAGAATCGTACGGTAGCCAATATTCGTTCGATGTTTTCGAAAAACGGCGGGCAGATGGGTGAAGCCGGTTCTGTCGCGTGGCAGTTTAAGACATTGGGTCAAATTACACTTGAGGGCGATAACCTGGATTCCGACGAAGTGATGATGGCAGCTTTGGATGCGGGAGCAGAGGATGTCAATGAAGACGGAACGATCGTGACCGCACCAAGTGATGTCGCCAATGTTGCCAAGAAGCTGGAAGAAGCCGGTTACAAAATTGACACGATGGAAATTACGAAAGTTGCGCAGAATCTCATTAAGGTCGATGAGAAGGCAGCGGCATCCATCCTGAAGCTTTGCGGTATTTTTGAAGACGATGATGATGTTCAGAATGTCTACACGAATGCTGATATTTCTGACGAAATCATGGAAAAGCTGGAAGGCTAGTTTTCGTTTAAATCTTTGGAGAGCCTGCCCGATAGGCAGGCTTTTTTTTGATTTACCGCATTATCCATAAAAAAGAGCCGCGGCGTATGGCAAAGCCATAGCCGCGGCAAAAGCGAGTGTATGGGCGCCTTTAGGTGCCCAAAACGAGCCCCAGCGCAAAGACTATCCATGAAAAATAGTATTATCCGTCAGGATATAGTATATAAGGTGGTTTAGTCCCGCGATGGGAGATTGAATGAGCATTGATTCGTACCAGCAACCCCACATGAATAAACCTTCATCAAATTTTGGGAATACGCCATTGGAGAGCCGCGGCGTGCCGGCTCCGGGGGGACCGCTGTACTCGCGCAACAGTGCTCAGATGAGTGCGGTCAGGGGTGGGCATGTCAGCCGTACGGTTGGAGGGTTCGCCACCAAATCGTCCATGCGGCCCGGAATTCCCTCAAAGCCCGAGAGCTGTGCAGTACCTGTTGGGGGCAGTTCGGCGGTGTGTCCGTCCGTTCCGACCCACAACGGCGTTTCCAAGCGTGGCGGTTCAAGACCAGGTGCATGCCTGGCGGCGTCGAGCAGTCCTGCACTGTCTGATTCTCAGCTGTCCGGTGAAAATGCTCCCCACACGGAAGACAATAATGTTCTGCCGTCCTCATCTTTGTTTGTGGATGCTCCGGCCAGTCTGGATGAACTCGAAGATTCGTTCGTCGGCAAGTGTCTCGATAATCGTTACGATATTGTCAAGCATCTTGCCAGCGGCGGAATGGGCGAGATATATCTGGCTCGTCAGCGCGGCGTCGGCCAGGATGTCGTCGTCAAAAAGCTGCACGAACCTTACTATCAGAACAAAAAAGTCGTCGAGCGCTTCATCGATGAAGCGCGTTCCTACGCCAAGATAACGCATCCCAATGCCGTCAAGCTCCATGATTTGCTCAATGTCGGCGGGCAGATCTGCATTATTATGGAGTATGTTCATGGCCGGACGCTGACGAGCTATATCGATCAGGGATACGTCTTTTCCATTCGTCAGATTCTGGATATCGCGATTCAGATTGCGGACGCGGTCGGAACCGTTCACAAAGCAGGTATTATACACCGCGATCTGAAGTCTCAGAATATCATGCTGGTGGAGACGGTCGGGGAGCGATTTTCTGTCAAAATTCTCGACTTTGGAATCGCCAAAATTCAGGATAAACCTCAGACAGATCGCACTCAGGAAGGCGTTATCGTTGGATCGCCGCAGTACATGAGTCCGGAGCAGTGTTACGGGCGCCCGGTAGATGGTCGTGTCGATATCTATGCGGTTGGTATTCTGCTCTACCTGATGGTATGCGGTCATCTGCCCTATGAGGCTGAAACGGCGATGGAACTGCTTCAGCTTCAGATTCAGGCCGAGGTGCCGCCGGTCGTACGTCCGGACAGAAGCGCGGTTCCTGATGGGCTTGTTGCCATCATTAAAAAGTGTCTCGAAAAAGATCCGAACAATCGTTATTCGACTTTTGCGGAATTAATTGTCGATATTACGGCACTTCAGGAGGGACGTCCGCTTCGGTTCGCGCAGTCTGGAAAGGAACGCATCAATAATGTGATGTCGCAGATTGCCAGAGCCGAGCATGAGCTTGAGCTGGACAAGCCGCAGGATTCTGTTGTGGATACCGGCGAGACGAAAGTCACGGTCAGACCTGCGGAATCTGAAATTAATGCGGAAGCTCGCGCGAATTCAGTCATACCAAAACCCGCGATGCCGCCGCGCCCTCCCCAGGCTCCGAAACCTCCTCAGGTTCCCGTTCAAATGCAGGCACAGATGGCTAAGCCGCCTCAAGCGCCTGCTTCGTTGCCCCAGGTTGCCAAAGTACCCCAACAGGTATCGGCTCCAATACCTCAGCCACCAGCACGTGTGTCTGCTCCAATACCTCAGCCGCCGGCACAGGTGTCTGCTCCAATACCTCAGCCGCCGGCACAGGTGTCAGCCCCAATTCCCCAGCCGCCGGCACAGGTGTCAGCTCCAATTCCCCAGCCGTCGGCACAGGTGTCTGCTCCAATTCCCCAGCCGCCGGCACAGGTGTCAGCCCCAATACCTCAGCCACCTGCACAGGTGTCTGCCCCAATTTCTCAGCCTCCAGCTCAGCCTTCCTCGCCGATGCAGATGCCTATGGCTCAGGTCGTTGCCGGACAGGGTAAAATGGCTGAATCAAAGCAGCAGGCAGCACTCGCACCCGCAGCGGTTTCCGCCTCCCAGGCCGGAATTTCGGGACAACGGCATGCAGTAAGAACCCGTGAGCAGCAGGCTCAGAAGAAAAAGACGGCCACGCGCCTTAAGATTTCGATTGTCATTACGGCGTTCATATTGCTGGTATTGGCCGGTTTCGGGGCATTCATCCTGATTAAGAAAAATCAGGGCCAGGGAAATCTGGACCTTAACTTTGATTTTACCGAGCAAACACTCCTCGTTACTGAACTGGAGGAATCCCTGAATCAGTCTTTTACTGAATATCAGGAATCAGCCGTTCAGAATGCACTCCTCTTTTCTGAGCGCATGATGGATATCGGATATCCTGAAAATGCGTGTGCGTGCCTGGATATGATTCCTGAAGATATGATGAACGATGTCGCTCAGGAACGCCGGAATGCAAATATGTCGAGATGCAGGCAGTATGTTGGCATGCTGGAGACAGCCAGAAAGAATCAGGAATCGGGGAAATGTTCACAAACACTGCAGCTGCTTGGTATTTTGCCTGAATCTGCGGCCGGAATGAAACAAAAGCTCGAAGAACTCAGCGTTTGTGAGCAGGCAAAGGAAGGCCGAAGACCGTCAGGTTTACCCTCACCCAGAACAGGTGAGTGGGTTGCAAGAAATGCGCAGCCATCAGAACGTGCGGAGAGTGTCGCTGAAAGCAATGGTGCGGCAGCCGGGGCCGGACTGGTTCCTTCCGGTGCTGCACCGGAAAGTGAAGCTGTCAGGAAGCCTGAGGCGGAAGCCGCTGCTCAGCCTGATGAGCCTAAAACCGAAGTTGTCGTCGTTCCGTCAGACAGGCCAAAGCCACGACAGGATGATGTGGATAGCAGTGATTCAACAGAGGCAGAAGCTCAGCCTTCAACAGCTCAGAAAGAAGCAGCCGATGATGCCGGAGACATCGATCTCGAAGAAACTCCGCAAGCAGCTGCTCCCCCGGAACCGCCTAAGCCTGTATTGAATGTTCATGCCTATCCACCTCCCAATATGGAGGCCTTCAAACGGCAGCTCTATATTTTGAATAAAAAGCTTCCTGAGCGATGTGATTTCGACAAGAAGAGTTTTATTGCAAGGATTCAGTTCTCTCCGGAAGTTAAACGGGCAAAAGCATCCTATCAGAAGAGTGTTGCCGGTAATGAGCCGCCGCCGTGTGTCATTATTCAGATCAATACCTATAAGGATTTTCCGGCATTCAGCGGGGAGCCGTTTGAACTGGATTATGTTTTCAAGTTTTAGAAAGAAATCTTCGTTGTCATTGATGTAAGGGGGCGTGCCCCCTGCGGCGCTGTTTGCGTGGCAAATACGCGCCTACCCCCTGGCGCTTTTTGCACAGCAAATACGCGCCAGCCTTTTTCGGCGCTATTTGCATGGCAAATACGCGCCTCTTCGTCCGGCGATCACCTGAATTTCTGTTATGACGGCACCTTGGGTGCAAGGAAAAAGAATGGCAATATGTCCCAAATGTCATCAGGAAACACCCGAAGGCGCGCAATTTTGCGGCAATTGTGCAGCCCCTCTGACGGAAAGTGCTGCGCAGCAGCCAGTGGATCCTTTTGTCGGCAAATGCATCGATAACAAATATTACATTCAAAAACGAATCGCTGCGGGCGGAATGGGCGTCGTCTATCTTGCCCGTCAAAAAGGCGTCGGTCAGGAAGTTGCGATTAAAAAGCTTCATTCCGAGTATTACAGCGACAAAAACGTGGTCGAACGCTTCATCAATGAAGCCCGTTCCTATGGAAAAATAACGCATCCCAATGCCGTCAAGCTCCATGATTTGCTCAATGTCAACGGGCAGATTTGCATCATCATGGAGTTCGTCCATGGCAAAACCCTGACTACTTACGTCGATAATAAGTATCTGTTTTCGATTCGTCAGATCATCGATATCAGTCTGCAGCTTGCGGATGCCCTGGGAACTGTGCATCGGGCAGGCATTATTCATCGCGATCTTAAAACAGAAAATGTCATGCTTCTGGAAACTGTTCCCGGACGGTTTTCGGTAAAGATACTCGATTTTGGCATTGCCAAAATGATGGATCGCACGAAATCGCATTCGACGCTGGAAGGCACAATCGTCGGTACTCCGGAATTCATGAGTCCCGAACAGTGTCAGGGTGAATCCGTCGATCTGCGTACAGATATCTATTCCTTTGGTATTCTGATGTATGTCATGATCTGCGGGAAGCTGCCCTATGTGGCCGACGTGGCACTTGCCGTACTCCAAAAACAGATCAATGAACCGACGCCTGCATGCACTCGTCCGGGGGGGGGATCTGTTCCGGTTGAACTCGAAGCAATCGTCGATAAATGTATGGAAAAGGATCCTAAGGATCGATATCAGTCATTTTCGGAAGTCATTGCGGACCTGATGAGTATTCAGGAGGGCCGAAAACCCGATATTGCCCTGTCCCAGAACCTGACGCCTGCAAAGAGTGAGGAGAATGTGGTTTCTTCTGACTCAGATTCCCCAGAAAATGCGGATGATTCGATTCATGATCACCCTTCGATAAGCGATTTTTCAATTGAAGAGAATGAAGGTATTGATCTGCAGTTTTCCATCGATAAGGGCGAGCTGCAGATGGATGAGGAATCTTCTGAGCCCGGATTTTCGGAGGATGATTCAGAGGATGGGTACAGCCTTGGAGATATCCCCGATATTGACAACAGTCAGGCATCCATGCCCACTGTTGAGAGTAAATCCGGGATGCCGATTCTGCCGCTGGTTATCGTCATCGCGGTTATCGTGATTGCAGGCGTGTTTTTTGGATTAAATCAGGCCGGTATTCTTGGAACCGATACCCCATCGCCGCAGGAGCCTGTGATTGCCGTTGAGAATTCTGCTGCCGACAATGGAACAGAACAGATCCCTCAAAACGAGGAAAGCGGCCAGGATAGTGATACCAATGCAGAGGTTCCGCAAGCAGAGGAACCTCCGAAAGCGCCGGAACCGGTAGCCCCAAGTGAAGTCGGGGCACGTCAGAATCTCGAGCGCGGGGTGTGCAGGGCCATTCTGTCCAGAGCTCTTGAAACCATAAATTCAGGTGAGATCGACGAATCAGGTTCACTTTTGGAGGCTTTGGCTGCCAAAAAGGAATATTTGTTCGATTCAGATATGGAATCCTACCAATCCCTTAAGGAACGTCAGGAATCCTTTAAGAATATTCTGGCTCAGGCCAACAAGGCATACAAACATCAGAACTGCAAAGCCATTTCAGAGCTTGCACCGACGATTCCTGAAGATGCTGCTGGAATGAAGACGAAGTTGGATGCTCTGGTACAGAAATGCAACGCCGTTTTGGCTGCTCCTCCTTCGGTACTTTGATCCGGCGTACTTATTGCGGAGTGTGTGCAAAGGATGATAATCTTCGGTGGGCAGATCGTTGTGTATAAAAGGCACATTTGATGCTTCATAACTGGTGTTGCCTTAGTAATATCGTGCAGTTGTGATTATGAATAGATTCGTACCTTATTTCCTCTGTTTTTTAATTGTCGTTTCGGGATTTGGATGTGCGAATTCCCCATCGGCGGAGCTTTTTGATTATTGTGCAGCCGGCGGTTATCAGAATTGTGATGCATCCGAAGATGCAGGGAATTGTCTTGAATCCGTAGGCTGCGATCATGTTTTTTCGTCTGAACGCGACACTTATTTGAGCCGATTCAAAGGAAACAAAGCCGAAAATGCCGGCAAATATTCAGAAGGCTACGTCGGTAAGATTAGTCCGGGATGTCAGCTGCTGAAGCCTGAAATGTATGGCGGGGATGTCGATTGGATCGCTTTCGAAACGACTCCCGGGGATCCCCTGCATATCAGCGTTACGAGGGGGATTAACTGCAGCACAAAGCCTGTCGTGTATTTGCGCAATCGATATGGCAATGAGCTCATTTTTCAGGCTCCCAATTCCATCGGACAGGCGAATCTGGATTTTCTGGCACCCGATTCTCTGTTCTATATCAGCATTGAGGAACTTGAGAATTATCAGCAAAGCTACAAATCATCCTGTCGGGACAGCAATATGGCCGGCGGTGATGATTACTGCTACGTCGTCCAGGTTTCGTCAAAACGTCAAAACGTTGTGGATTTGGGGGTAATTGGCAGCAAAAAAGAATATACGGATTCGTTTTCTTCAGATGCAGCCATGATTCATTATTATCAGTTTAAGACGGATCACCCTGCAGGGATTCAGGTGACACTCAAGCCCGCAGACAGTAAAAAATACGGGGTATATCCCGTTGTGTCAGCATTGAACCGAAATGCGGATTCCGAGAATTTTTCCGGCGGTTACGACTGGGTCCTTTATGGAAAAAAACTCGATCAGTCTGGACTTGATGGAGATGCTGCTTATCAATGGCATTTTGATAAGGACGTCGCGGCATGTTCGGAAGATGGCTGCGAGTACTGGCTGGTTGTCATTGATTACTACGCCTTTACGGATTACGACTACACGTTGACGATTAATTTGGAATCATAGCATTTTATGCAGGAAGCACTGGAAAGCATATTTGGACCAGGGGTCGGTTTAATTGGATTTGTCGTGATGGCAATCATCATTTTGCCGAAGTTTCTGGTCAGATGGCGAGGATTTAGAGCTCGTCAGAAAGGCCCGGTGGATTGCCGTCCCCGCCAGACCGGACTTCGTGCCATTCATATTGATCCGTTTCCCAATGCCGGTTCGTACGAAGCACATCCGGATCATGGACAGACAATGGCAGTTTTTTCGGCAAACTGGATCGTCATTATTCTGGAAGCCATTGGGTGGCTGCTGCCTCTGCTGGCGGTGATTATTTTGGTTCCGGCCGGACATCAGAGCCTGAAAGTTATTTCATTATGTGCCACGATTCCCATCGCATGTATCGGTCTGTTTTCCCTGAGTCATCTCGGTGACAAGCTCATTTTTTATCAGACCGGGGCCGTATTTCGGATCAAGTTCGGCAAATCCTCCATCGATTACAATTCCATCTATTCCATGACTGAGCGCAAATCCATGATTCCAGGTTTGGCATCTACCTATATCCTCCATATGGACGACGAAAAACTTATCGCACTGGATGGCTCTTTTTTAAAACAAGGGCATTTTCTCAAACCGCTTTTCAAGTCCCTGGATGCACGTGTCAAATCGAGTGCTTCAGAAGAAACCTTCAGAGAGATGTAGTTGCGGTTGAAAGGTCGGCTGTTTCGTAGTAATAGCGCGGCATGTTGCCGTTTCACGGCATTCCGGTAAGGTTTGGAATATGCGGTTTGAATACTTCGTTGGTTTGCGCTACCTCATGGCGAAGCGCGACAGAAACATGTTGAGTGTCATTACTTTGATCAGTATCGGCGGTGTGGCTGTGGGAGTAATGGCACTTATCGTTGTTTTGAGCGTCATGGGTGGCTTTGAGGCTGATTTTCGGGAAAAGATCATTGGTTCAAAAGCGCATGTCGTCGTCAGTGCCGAGGAAGGATATCTGGAAAATTATCAGGAAATTCGCGAAATTATTCGTCAGACACCGCACGTGGAAGGGGTCAATGTGTATGCTGAAGCAGAAGTCATGCTCAATTCCCCGACGAATTTGCAGGCCGCAATTCTGCGCGGAATCGATTATCACGAAATTACGACGACGACGAAACTCGGCGAGTACATGGAAGAAGGCAAACTGGAATACCTGGAAAATCCGGATGCGCTGCCTTCGATTCAGACGGCTATGTCCATTCAAAGAGGTTCTTTGACGATTCAGAGCGATCCGGAAGATGGGGAATTGACTGAGGAACGCGCCGAAAAACTCGAAAAAGCCGGCGCAAGGGCTGCTATCGCATTTGCTGGCAATAAGCACGGACAATGGATGAAAGACGGGACGAATGCTCCTGAGGGCGAATCTGCGGCGGCGGGGACTGACCCCAAAGAAGAATTGTACGATTTGCCGGATCTGAAAGAAGATCTTGAAAGTCTTGAACAACGCGAGAATGTTAAAAAAACTGAGGCCGTGGAAGAACAAAGCCCGGAAGATGCTGAGCTGGCTGCGCTTATCGGTGAGGATCGATGGGTGGATTCGGAATCAACGCCGCATAGGAATAATATGCCTGCGATCGGCGAAGAAACGTTCGAACGCTATCCCAATGCCGAACTGCTTCCGGTTAAAACACGTTCGCGTCAAATGAAGACTTTGCCGGGATTAAGTGCTGATGATGTCAACGTTCGACGCGTAGGGGCAATTATTCTTGGACGTGAGCTGAAAACAAATCTTACGCTTTATCAGGGCGCAGAACTTAATGTTATGAGTCCTTCCGGGGATGTCGGGCCGACAGGTGGACTGCCCAAAAGCCGACCGTTTAAAGTCGTAGGTTCGTATTACAGCGGTATGTTCGATTTCGACGCGAAAATGGCTTACATTTCCCTGGCGGATGCTCAGGCACTTTTGGGAATTGGCGACAGCATTTCTGGCATTGATGTTCGTTGTACACGGCTGGAAGACAGTCTCAGGGTAAGGGATGAATTGCGCGCAAAACTTTCCGGATATAAAAATGTGCGGGTGGACGACTGGAGAACGCTGAATGCAAGTCTCTTTGGGGCGATCATGCTCGAAAAAGTGGCAATGTTCGTCATTCTGACCTCCATAATTCTCGTTGCATCCTTTAATATTCTCTGTCTGCTGATCATGATGGTGATTGAAAAGGCCAGAGAAATCGCCATCTTTAAGGCAATGGGAACGACGGATCGAAGCATCGTTCAGATGTTCGTCGTTCAGGGGGCTGTGATCGGTGGACTGGGAACTGCAATCGGACTTGTACTCGGGCTTGGGCTTTGCTTCATCATTTCAAGTATGGGGTTGAAGATGCCAGGTGATGTACACTACATTACACAGCTTCCGGTAACCATCGAGCCGCTGGAAGTCATCCTCATCTGTTGCTCTTCCATCGTCATCAGCCTGCTGGCAACTGTATTGCCCAGTCGGATGGCTGTAAAACTGGATCCTGTGGACGGATTAAGATGCGAGTGATCTTGACCATTACGCCTTCAATCATATAGAGAGAAAATGCGTTTGTGTGATTTTTGCCAAATGCAGTGAGAGCAGATTTTTTACCGAAATGGAGCCGTAATTTTGATTGATAATGTAAATAAGTCCAAAGCCGTGGAGATTCGGGTTGAAGGGCTTAAAAAAGAGTTCTTTCATGAGGGGCGTACGCTCGAAGTTTTGCGCGGTATTGACCTCACGCTTGAACCGGCTTCAATGGTGAGTATTCGGGGAAGATCTGGTGCGGGTAAATCGACTTTCATGCATTTGCTCGCAACGCTCGATACACCGACAAAGGGCCGTATTCTGTTCGGCCAAAAAGACGTTTTTTCCTTCTCTCCGATGGAGCTCTCCAGATTCCGCAATGAAAATATCGGTTTAATGTTTCAGTTCCATCACCTTTTGAGTGAGTTTACTGCGATCGAAAATGTCATGATGCCGGCATTGATCCATCGCGAATCGTTTCATCAGGCTAAAGTCCGTGCCGAACGCCTTCTGGATTGTGTCGGGCTGGCCAATCGCGGTTCCCATAAACCCGGTGAACTCTCCGGCGGTGAACAGCAGCGAGTCGCCCTGGCCAGGGCTCTGATGATGAAACCCGCCATCCTGCTCGCCGATGAGCCAACCGGAAACCTCGATCAGAAAACAGGTACCGGCATTCATAAGCTTTTCTGGGAACTCAATCAGTCACTTAAACTTACAGTCGTAATCGTAACTCACGATGAGATACTCGCCCGAAAAATGAGTCACCGTCTCATCATGCAGGATGGTTTGCTCATCGAAGCAAATGATCAACAGCTTCCTGTCGATCAGGCATCCGATTCAATAGCTGATGGCAAAGGATTTGATCAATGATGGTGAGATCACTTTGCCGCTATATTATTGTACTGATCTTCGTCCTCCTGGGAACAGGTGTCTGTTCAGAACAGGCATTCGCTCAGCCAAGACTGTTTCCTGAGAACAGCAATGTCGTGGTCGACGAGATCGTCCTGAAGGGAAATCGCAGAAATCCCAACGAGGATTTGCTCTATTATATTAAGCAGAGTACCGGAGTTCCTCTCTCTCTCGATGTCGTCAGTGAAGATATTAAACGACTCTATAAAATGAAGCTCTACGAGGATATCCAGGTCAATTTGGATGTCATCGACGGGAAAAATGTTCTGACCTATATCTTTGTCGAAAAACCTTCCATCGCATCCGTCGCATTCGAAGGCAATGACGAAATTGATACCGAAGATCTGGAGGAAAAAATCGATCTTCCCATAGCCAGTCCTCTGGATCTGGACAAGATCAATACGAATGCCGAAAAGATCAAGGCTCACTACGATGAGGAAGGATATTTCCTTGCCGAAGTCAACAGCGAGATTCGCGACAGGGAAGACGGGGATAAGGATGTCATTTTTCATATCCGCGAATACGACAAGGTTAAAGTCAAACGCATTACCATCCTTGGCAATGAAGCCCTCTCTGACGAGGATATTAAATCCCATATCTTCACACGGGAATCCTCGCTGCTCGGTCTGCTCTCGGGGGCAGGTGAATATAAGGAAGAGGAATTCAAGCGCGATTTGCAGCGCATTGCTGCATGGTACTCAGAAAATGGCTACCCGGATGCCCATGTCACCGATAGTCAGGTCCAGCTCTCCGAAGATCGCAGTTCGATGTACATCACCTTCAGAGTCGAGGAAGGTCACTATACGACGGTCGGAGCTGTTGATATCGCCGGGGATACCCTCGGGAACGACGAGGATATTCAGAAACTCATTACCGTCGAACCCGGGCAGGGATTCAAGCTTTCGCAGCTCTTCGATGATGTGAAGAAAATCCAGGATTATTACGGCGACAAGGGTTATGCCTATGCGCAGGTAGAGCCTCGCCGGCTTCCTGGTTCGGCTCCGGATACTCTCGACATCGCATTCGATATCCATCCGGGTGAACTCACTTATATCGGTAAAATTCTCATCTCCGGTAACCAGAAGACTGAGGATAAGGTCATTCGCCGCGAAATACTCGTCGATGAAGGACAGCTCTACCACGGCTCCAAAGTTCACGGGAGTGAGGCGTCTGTTCAAAGAACCGGTTATTTCGAAAAAGTATCGGTTACGACACAGGCTGCCAAAGCCCCCAATACAATAGATATTCTGGTCGATGTTACGGAACGTTCCACCGGACAGTTCCAGATCGGTGCCGGTTTCAGTTCGGCCGAGTCTTTCATTGGAACGCTGCAGGTTTCGTACGACAACTTCCTCGGACGCGGTCATTTCATGTCCGCCCAGGGCACGATCTCCAAGCTGCGGCAGCTCTTTAATGTCCAGTTCTTCGATCCTTACTTCCTCGATTCGCTCTGGCGGTTCCGTATTTCTGTATTCAATTACGAATATGTTTATACAGATTTTACCCGTGAATCCTACGGCGGCAACCTCGGATTCGGTTATCCGTTCACGCGCGATCTCATCCTCGACCTGACTTATACCATCGAAAATGTCGAGGTTTCTACCGGTTCATTCGGTTCCAAACAACGCAATCTCGGGTCGATTCTGGAAGGTGGTTTGACGAGTTCCATCAATGCAACGCTGACCTGGGATAAACGCAATAACCGTCTGCTGCCCACCAAAGGCTTCATGCTCCAGGGGTCTGTCGATGTCGCCGATGAATATCTCGGCAGTGACAACGAGTTTATCCGCTTCCTCGGCCGCGCCCGCGGATATTATCCTATCTTCTGGGACATCATTCTCAAGGTCAATCTCGAACTCGGCTACATTACCAACTGGAATGCCCCCAAAAAGGACGTTCCGATCTTCGAACGATTCTTCGTCGGCGGCCCGAATTCAGTGCGTGGCTTTGAACGTTCAAGCCTGGGCCCCAAACGATCCTTTACGACGAATGTGGCTGATCCCACATCGACGCTTACCAACTTCCAGATCGGCGGCAATAAGGAAATTGTCTTTAATGCCGAAATCGAGATTCCCATCATCAAATCGATGAATATCTCGGGCGTCGTATTCTTCGATATGGGCAACGCCTACAACGAGGATCAGGACCTGTCGCTCAAGATTGACTGGTTCGCAGACAACGAAGAAGATTACGATTCTGTCATGCGCTCCGCCATGGGCTTCGGTTTCCGCTGGATGTCACCGATGGGGCTGCTCCGTTTTGAATGGGGCTTCCCGCTCTCTCCGAAAAAAGACGAAGATCCCGTCGTCTTCGAATTCAGTATCGGCAACGCGTTCTGATTTTGTTTGATTTGTGGGCTCGCCTATGTGTGCTGTGGCACACATACGGCGCGCTTTGCGCCGCCCTATGTCCAGCCGGGCATACGGGCGGCGTTTTTTTTGATGGGTTTCCCATTGTTCCTCACAGATAGAAGTATTTTTGTGAGAACAATGTACACATGCAAAAAAAATCGTACGTCCAAGTGAAACAATTGCATCCTCAATGGCATCATTAGTGTGAAGGAATGGACCTTCCCTGTCGATGAGGTGCCGCATGTATTCATCCGGATTTGTCTAATGACAAAAATATCCCGACATAATGCACGAACGACCGAGGGGCGGTGTACATCATTATCGAATCCGGACGCGGTACATGATGATGGAGTGTCGTGCATGCCAGGCACATAGGTATCCCATTTTTTACGATTCATCATTGTCGGAAAGGGGGTAGTGTGCCAAGACCGTGCGTATTTTGGGTTGGACGGCGAGTCGGCGGGCGGGAATGGGAGCGTGAGGTAACCCTTAGGTTAGCTAATAGTACGTTTTTTTGTGATGTAGGTTTTGGGTGTACATGTGGTTTATTTGGAGCTGGTATGGCATTTCTCCCTGGTAGTCTCTGTCACTTCTTAACGTCCAACTAACCACTAAACTCTGTTCCGTGGGTTACGCTGTGCTTTTACTCAGTTCGTAATCGGCTATTCGCTTGGAATCGCATTGTCTGCACGCTGCCTCATTCTGCATTTAGCGTTCCGCATTACCAACTAATCACTAACCAGGAGTTGCGATTTTTTGTTGACAAATCTCTCACAAACGTGTACATACGCGCACGTCAAATGGCGAGTTGGCCGAGAGGCTAGGCAGAGGACTGCAAATCCTTCTACAGCGGTTCGAATCCGTTACTCGCCTTTTCGACTGGCGAGTTGGCCGAGAGGCTAGGCAGAGGACTGCAAATCCTTCTACAGCGGTTCGAATCCGTTACTCGCCTTTTTTTAAGGCCTGTTTCTGGGCCTTTTTTTTTGCCCTCTTTTTGGCATCCTTTATGTCTGATTCCGTTTCGCAAAAGACATCCAGAGTGCAAATCGCCATAAATACCGAGGGCGCGCTTTTTCTTTTGTTCTTTTTGGGACTTGGATGCGCGGCTATCTATTCGGGGCAGAATGGACTTATGCTGCTCTTCTGTTGTTTCTTTGCCGCAGTCCTGGTCTTCTTTTTCCTTGCAAGACGCAATCTGGCCCAGAATTTGTGCATTGAACGTCGGTTCGTCGAAGAGATCTATGCAGGACGCGATACCAGAATTGATGTTCTCATTACGAACACCGGAAAGAGTCCCGTTTATGGCATTCATGTTTTTGAACAGTTCGACGATGCACACTCGATCGGACCGATATTTGTACAGAAACTCAATCCGGGACAAACGGCAACGGCACATTATATGTGCCAGTTCCCAAGACGCGGGACGGTGAATTTTGAAGGATTTCAGATTCGATCGAGATTTCCGGTCCCCTTTTTGGAATTCCGAAAGAATATCGAAAACAGATGTACATCATTCGTATATCCTGAACCTTTGCAGGGGACGGAATGGATTTCGTTCAATGCCGCGGCATCGGAATCCAGCCCTCAAAAAATGCGCAGGAATGATACGGCGATCCGCGAGCTCGTACATGGACAGAAATCAGGCAGGATCCTTTGGAAGCTTTCGGCTAAAAAGAGGACATGGATTGAGTCTGTGCCCATTCGAACCAGATCGTCGGACAGCGGGACCGTGATAGAAATTACGCCGCGTCAACAGCTGGGGGCCGAAAAATACGAAACTCAGATCTCACAGATAACCGCTTATGTCCTCAGGCAGATGCAGTACGATTACGAGGGCGAGATTCATTTTGGGAATTCGCATGTCCCCTATGGGAAGTCGCCGATTGATCGGCGGCAGGTTCTTGAGATGCTTGCGACGATATAAAATAAAAAAATGCCGACCGTATGCCGTTTCGGCATAGGTCGGCACAATGGGCGCCGTATCCGGGCCGCCGTTTGTGCGGCCGGATAGGCGTCCCCCAAAAAAGCAGAATTAGTTGGCTTTGTGGGCCTTAACCTTGATCCAGAGCTCAGAGATCATCGATCGAATGACTTCGTTGTCGTGGAAGATTTCGTCCTTATCGTAACCGGAACGCGGCAGATAAGCTTTGTTCTGGCCGAACAGGCCATCGGGAGCGGACATTTCCTTGAGTACTTTGTCGTTGGGAGATGCATAGCCGACGGCTTTGGTGTTTTCGAGTGAGACATCGTACGTCATGACGTAATTGATGAATTCATTGGCGAGTTTGGGGGCCTGAGCATTGGCCGGAATGACCATGGCGTCGTACCAGACGTTCGTTCCCTCGTTGGGGGCGAAATAGCTCATGTCTTTGTTTTCCTTGAGGACAGTGGCAGCGTCGCCGGAATAGACGATAGCGATATCCTTCTGTTTGCCGGTGGTCATGGCGTCGATGACTTCGTCGGTGACGTAGGCGGGATTCATGGTGTCGTTCATCTTGAGCAGCCATTCGTAAGCTTTGTTGATTTCGTCCTTGTTTTCGGTGTTCATGGAGTAACCGAGAACTTTGAGGGCAATCATGAAGCTGTCGCGTTCCGAATCATACCAGTAGATGCGGCCGGCATAATCGGGATTCTGGAAGATGCTGTATCCCTGTTCTTCGACGACTTTGGGATCGACTTTCTTGGTGTTGTAGACGATGCCCACGTTGCCCCAGAAGTAAGGGATGGAGTAGGTGTTGTTGGGATCGTATTTGAGGTTCATGACAGCCGGTGAGAGTTCCTTGATGTTGGTCAGGGCATTTTTATCGAGCGGCTGCAGCATTTTCTGCGAGAGAAGGCGTTCGATCATGTAGTCGGAGGGGATCAGAACGTCATATTTGTCGCCGGCCTGAACTTTTGCATACATCATTTCGTTGCTGTCAAAGTATTCGACGATAACTTTGACGCCATATTGTTTTTCGAAGTTCGGGATGAGTGAGTCGCTCATGTATGCGCCGGGCAGATAGAGCTTCAGCCTGTCTGAACCGTATTTTTCGATGGCAGCGGATTTTGCTTTGCCGCAGCCGGCAAAGATAAAGAGTCCGCAGATCATGAGGAGAGCCACAGAGGCAAAAATGGCAAAAGATGAGTGTTTCATTGGATTTCCTTTGTGTAGTGTTGGGAAGATTCCCTGTTTTGTGAATGAATTGTAAAGGACAGTTGGAAAGGGAAGCGAGAGTTATTTTGTTTCCAGAGGTGTTTTTTTCCTGTGCAGGAAGTGCGGGACGATATTGACGATGAGCAATGCAACCGTGATGATGAGAATGACGAGTGTCGAGAGTGCATTGATCGAGGGATCGACGCGTTTGGACATGGTATAGACGAGGATCGAGATGTTCTGGACGCCATCGCCCGTAACGAAGTAGGAGATGACGAAATCATCGAAACTCATGGTGAATGCGATGAGTGCGCCGGTAAAAATTGCGGGTCTGATCTGGGGGACGATGACCTTGAACATGGCCTGGAATGGCGTGCATCCCAGGTCGAGTGCAGCATCGGTCAGATTGGGATCGAGCGTCCGCAGTTTGGGCATGATCGACAGAATGACGAACGGCGTGCAGAACATGATGTGTGCGAGGAGCATCGTCACAAAGCCCTTGGATACGGCGAGTGCCGAAAAAAGCATGAGCAGGCTGATGCCGGTCACGATATCGGGATTCATGACGGGGAGTTCGTTGACGCGTTCGACGGCATTGCGGAAGGATTTCCCGCATTTGCTCAGGCCGATGGCCGTGATCGTTCCGAGCAGCGTCGAGATGATGGTCGCCAGAACGGCAATGAGGATGGTGACGACGACCGAGTCCATCATGATCGGATCGGCAAACATCTTTTCATACCACTGCAGCGAGAATCCATCCAGTTCAGACAGGGAACGTTTTCCGTTGAAAGAAAAGACGATGATATAGACGATGGGAAGATAGAAGAAGAGCAGGGAGAACCCGATCATCGTTTTGGAGAAGATATTCCAGATTCTGTTTGGTTTATGCATGATCTAGTTCTCCTCCTTGCGCGGCTGAACTTCGATTTTTCGCGTTAGCCACATCGAAAAGATGATGATGATCGCCATGATGAGTGAGATGGCCGATCCAAAGTTCCATTTGCCCGCTGTAATGAACTGATTTTCAATGACGTTGCCGACGAGGACGTATTGTCCGCCGCCGAGAAGTTTGGGGATAAAGAAGGAACTGACTGCCGGCAGGAATACGAGTGTGATACCGCTGACGACGCCCGGCATCGAGAGCGGCAGCGTGACGCGCAGGAAACTCTGAACCTTGTTGGCTCCGAGATCGGAGGCGGCTTCCAGCAGACTGTTGTCCATCTTGGCAAGCGAGGTATGGATCTGCAGCACCATAAATGGCAGGAAGTTATAGACCATGCCGAGGGCTACCGCGAAATCCGTATAGAGCAGCGAAACTCCCGGGATGCCTATCATTTCGAGCAGATTCGAAAGCACACCGCCTTCCTGGAGAATTCCCATCCAGGCGTACGTCCGTACGAGCATGTTGATCCACGTCGGCAGCGTGAGCAGAAGTATCAGAATGAGACTCTGTCTGCCCCTGGATTTGGAAATGATATAGGCAATCGGGTATCCCAGAATAATGCAGATAATCGTCGTGAGAAAAGCTATCCACAGGGATTTTCCGACGACGAACAGAAATGTCTTGTCCGTCACAAAACGAACAAAATTATCGAGAGAAAACTGGATCGTTGCAACATCATTGCCTTCGATCGTAAAGGCGTACAGGACAATGAGGAGCATCGGGATCACAATCATTGCCGTTATCCATATCAAATATGGACCGGTCATGAAAAAGAATGGATTGATCTTGAGTTTCATCCTGGAATTGTCTCCCTGTCCATAAGGTGGATGTCTTCGGGATCAAAGATGAGCCCGACTTCCTTGCCTTCCGGCAACGATTTGGTCGTCGAAACCTTGTACTGATAGCCTTCGGTGGCAAACGTGATTTCATATTCACCGGGTTCGATGTTTTCCCAGTCAAAATCGTATTTGACATCCGTAATGGCGACTTCGGTTCCATCCTCGAGAGACCATGCCGAAGCATTGGCCCAGGTGCGAAGATCTGTGTCGAGTGCCATGGATTCCTTGATGTCGTCCGTCTTTACAAAGAAATCCATCGCGTAGATTTCTTCCTGGAAGAGCTTGCTCGTTTTTCGGTTTGCTTCGATGACATTGGCTTCGACCGTGATCGATGTTCCATTGGCCGTTCTGAAGGTGACCTGGTACTTGCCGATGGCATTTTCGATATTGGCTTCGACATCCCGGATGGAGACGGGTTCTTCGGTCTGGCTGTCCCAGGCCTCTGCCGAGGCAAGTTCCAGGATGCGGGTCGTCGTGAGTTCCTTGACGTCGTCCAGATCGAGGAAGAAGCTGTTGGCACTGATCTTTTCGTGGGCAGTGCGATTTTCTGTCGGCATGTCTTCCGAAACATGCATCTTGACGGTGATGGATGTGCCGAGGCGCGTTTCGACGATCGTATCGTAATGGACGCCCTTGAAAATCTGGCTTTTGACAATGCCCTTGAGCATGCCCTGTTCCCTGGGGACGACGTCGAGATCTTCCGGTCGGATGACGACATCGACGAGCTGATCCTTGTCGAAGGTTTTGGCCGCATCGCAGGGGAAGTTTTTGTCCTCAAAACGCACGGTGTGATCGTCGATGATTTTTCCGTCGATGATATTGGTTTCGCCGATGAAATTGGCGACGAACTCGTTGGCCGGTTCGTTGTAAATCTCCGTCGGTGTGCCGACTTGCTGGATTTCGCCGCCCTTCATGACGACGATTTTGTCGGACATCGTCAGGGCTTCTTCCTGATCATGGGTGACGAAGATAAAGGTAATGCCGACTTCCTGCTGGATGCGCTTGAGTTCGATCTGCATTTCCTTGCGCAGCTTCAGATCGAGCGCGCCGAGCGGTTCGTCGAGCAGAAGCACCGACGGCTCATTGACGAGCGCGCGTGCAATCGCAATACGCTGCTGCTGGCCGCCGGACATCTCGTTGATGTTGCGCTTGCCGTAGTCCTCGAGATTGACGAGTTTGAGCATTCGGCGCACTTTTCGGTCGATGACGTCCTTCGGCATTTTCTTGAGTTTCAGGCCGAAGGCAACGTTGTCGTAGACATTCAGATGCGGAAAAAGCGCGTATTTCTGAAACACGGTGTTGATGTCGCGCTTGTACGGCGGGAGCTTGAGAATATCTTCATTTTCGAACAGAACATCGCCCGAAGATGGATCGATAAACCCGCCGAGAATTCTCAGAAGCGTCGTCTTGCCGCATCCCGACGGCCCAAGCAGGGTGACGAATTCATTGTCGTAGATGTCCAGTGAAACGCCCTTGAGGACGACGGTATCATTGAAGTTTTTGACGACATTCTTGATTTGAATGATCTTTTTCTTTTCTTCTTGCATGGTATCTCCTGAACTGTGTCAGAACAGCGGCGGATTCGAAACCCACAGCACTTTGGCCGGCGTTTTCTTTTCGTTTTCAAGATGGTGGAACGAGTTGCACTTCATATAGAACGTTTCGTTTTTTCTGACGGTATAGCGCTTGTCATCACAGCATAGCGTCACTGAACCCTCGAGGACGTACGCAAACTCCTCGCCGTTGTTGGGGGCCATGTCGAATGATCGTCCTTCCGGCGGAAGCTCGAGCAGAATCGGTTCCATGGCGCGTTTCTGGGCATTGGGGACGATCCATTTGATGGTGTGATCGTCTTTTTCGGCAATGTAAAAATCAGATGCCCCAAAGACGATGCGCTCATCGCTGTCTTCCTTGAAGAATTCAGAAAGACTCGTTCCCAGCGCTTCCAGAATGTCGTCGAGCGTCGCAATGGAGGGCGAAGTCAGATTTCGCTCCAGCTGACTCAGAAAACCTTTCGTGAGTTCTGAACGCGCAGCCAGCTCTTCGAGTGTCAGTCCCTTTTGTTTGCGCAGGTGCTTTATCCTGTCACCAATATCCATGGATTTGCTTCCCTTACTAATGCATTTTAGTTCGTAAACTATTGACAAACCGTTGTTTTATTATCCTAAACAATTTGTTTAATGCGAGTTTTGTCACTAAACAAAAAGTTTAGTAATTTTAAACAGTGGCGGCTTATACAGGAATCTGACAAATACACAACTGTTTTTTATCGGGATTCGATTTTTTAGTTTTTGGGGATGATTTTGGTGTGGAGGGGGCAGTGGCCCCCTGCGCTGCTATTGGCGCGGCGTATCGAGCAACGGCGAGATAGACGCGCCCGCAGGGCGTATTGAGCCGTAGGGGCGACCCCACGTGGTCGCCCGCAGGCGAGATAGCCCGCGCCAATACGCAGCTACCCCCTCGGTGCTATTTGCTGCGCAAATACGCACCGTTTTTGAGTGGCGAGAGCTCATCAGGTTGGCTTCTCGCCATGAAAATTCGTGCCGGACATCCGATCAAAGGGGAGCGGACGGATTAATGTCCGTACACTTCGAGTTCGGAGGCGTAGATGATGTCGCTCTTTGTATCGGTTACACCAATTTGTATAGCGTCGACCTTGATTTCATTAAAGTCCGCATGGATGAATTTTGTGGTCTTGTCATAGTCTGTATATGAGATATTGGGGTTGCTCCAGAGCACATTCCAGCTGTAGGTATCGTCATCATTTTTGACGCCGCCCAGAAGATCAAACCCCGTCAGGCTGCCATCGATGGCATCGATAAAGAGCGTAAAACCGCTGACTGATTTGGGCTGGGTCAGGCGATATCCGATGAGTGAGAGGTATTTGCCTTCGTCGGATTCCTGGCCATTGGCATCGTATTTTTTCGATTTGTCGGCGATTTCCCAATAGAGCTGCGAGGCATCCTTTGTCTGCACGGCCTTGCGATTGCCGTCGCACATAGATGCCATGCCGTAAATGGAACTGTAGCCCATTCTTCCCCAGCCATCTTCTTTCTGATAAAAGACGCTGCCCATACCATCATCCATATAATCCTTGACGGTAGTTTTTCCGGCTGTCTGAAGGTCTTCCGGAGTCACGAGCATGATGTTGGTTCTGGGTTCGTTCGTTTTGATTTCGACGGTGACCGTTTCGTGGCACTTGCTGCAGACTGCTGAAGCGACGCCGCTGGTATTGGATGAACCATAAAAATAGGTTTCCGTGATATCCGCTACATTGACCTCATGTTCGCACGAAGGTACCGATGTAT
>JAFRYG010000136.1 GCA_017441205.1 Pseudomonadota bacterium | reverse complement strand
TTTCGCAGCCGTTCTCGCATCGTTCCGAATGTTCCGTACCGGATTCGCAGGTCAGGAGCGATTGTTCGTCTTCCGAGCATTTCGGCTCGGTGTAATCGCATTTCGGAGCTTCCTTGCAAGCGCCGTTTTCGCAGCCGTTCTCGCACCGTTCCGAATGTTCCGTACCGGATTCGCAGGTCAGGAGCGATTGTTCGTCTTCCGAGCATTTCGGCGCGGTATAATCGCATCCCTGGGGCTCCGGTGCTTTATTGCATGAACCATTGCTGCATCCATTCGCACAGGGGCTCTTCTGTTCAGTGCCATTGACACAGATGATCACTGACTGGCCATCATCCGAAC
Source organism: Pseudomonadota bacterium (assembly GCA_017441205.1). Classification (GTDB taxonomy): domain Bacteria; phylum Myxococcota_A; class Bradymonadia; order UBA4248; family UBA4248; genus UBA4248. The sequence goes on along the minus strand of JAFRYG010000136.1, from coordinate 9,079 downwards.
ATTTGGGAGCTGTCCCGGTACATGTGGTTTGGGCAGCCGGTTTGCATGCATTATTCAGGCAGCCATTCGGACATGGGACAGGTGTCGCTGTGCCATTCAGGCACTGGAGCAGCGTATTATCATCCTGACAGGCATCTGCCGTACACGCCGCAGGCGCGGGGTCATTGGATTCAACGGTATTGGGATCGTCTGCACAGGCATACATTCCGAACGCCATCGCAGACACGAGACAAATCAACAAATTCTTTCTCAAACTCATATTCACACCTCTTTATATCACCGATATATTCACCAATTCTGAAAAAACGATCCATTCTGCATGGGGCAGTCAGATTCCCCATACATCATGAAAGCTGCGTATTTTTTCTGACTGTGATTACTTTGCTGCATCCGCAGATGCGCGTTTTTGCTGCCAGTCGGCACGTCCATAGACCTCGGTCATGTCGCGGAGACGATCCGCAATCCATCCGGGAAGCGCATCGGTCATGCGCCACGACCAGTTGCCTTTGGCGATGCCGGGAACATTCATTCGGGCAGACGAATCGAGACTCAGCAGGTCCTGAACCGTCAGGATGCAAAGTTCTGCGACGGAAGATTCCGCAGCTCTCATGAGCTGCCACGCGATTTCATTGCCATCGATCGACAGATACCGGCGAACGCGATCCCGCTGCTCTTCGTTGAGCGAAAGATACCATCCCACGGTCGTATCGTTGTCGTGCGTACCGCAATATACGACGCTGTCCTGTGTATGCATGTGCAGCGCATGATGATCATTGGCATCATCCAGCGGGAAGCCGAACTGCAGGACTCTCATGCCAGGGAATCCGGCATCCTTGCGCAGTGCATCGACTGCAGGCGTCGTAATGCCCAGATCTTCGGCAATAATCTCAAGATCCGGCAGAGCTTTGGCGACGGCTTTAAAGAAGTCCATGCCTGGTCCCTTGACCCAGTGACCGTTGATGGCTGTCTTTTCGGTTGCCAGAACACTCCAGAACGCCTCAAAACCGCGGAAATGATCGATGCGAACGATATCGACGAGCTGGTTCAGAGCCTTCAGACGATCGATCCACCAGCCATAACCGGTTTTGGCAAGGGCTTTCCAGTTGTAGAGCGGATTTCCCCAAAGCTGTCCTTCCTTTGCAAAGTAATCCGGCGGAACACCGGCGACCGATCCCGGAAATCCCTTTTCGTCGAGTTCAAAAAGATCGCGGTGACACCAGACATCGACCGAGTTATGCGAAACAAAGATGGGAACATCTCCCATGATCTTTACATGATTCTCGGCAGCCATCGCACGAAGGGCTTTCCACTGCTTATGGAAAATAAACTGTGCAAAACAGCGCTTCTCGATATCATCGGCATACTTTATCTGAGCTTCCTTCAGCGCTTTTGGATCGCGATCGCGAAGGCCTTTGGGCCAGTTCGTCCAAAGCGGCCCTTCTTCAAGACGGCACTGAAGCGTATCAAAAAGTGCATAATCATTCAGCCAGCCGGCTTCCGACTTGCAAAACGCAGAAAACTCACTGCGAAGTGATTCGTGAACGGGCTGTTTTCCGGATTTCATGCGCTCCAGAGCCAGATCGAGCTTCCGATTCTTCCACTCGCGGGACATCGCAAATGCCGCACGATCCTGACGATCCGGTATCGGAGCATCCGCAAGCTCATCTTTCTGCAAAAGCAAATAATCGGCACCACACAAATCTGCAATGTCAATCAAACGCGCATTGGATGCCATTGCACTCGTCGAATTGTACGGACAACCGCCATCATCCGTTGGAACCAAAGGAAGCATCTGCCAGACGGATTGTCTCGATGCCGCCAGAAAACGAATAAATTCGCGTGCAGGTGCACCGATCGAACCTACACCTGATACGCCCGGCAAACTCGTTGGATGTAACAAAAGACCACTTCGACGCATAATCAAATTCCCTGATTTTGAGCTAAAAACAAATGTATTTCAACATTTCGGCTGCTCTTCCGAAATGCAGTTCCTTATCTGCTAACAAATAACCTTAAAAATAATGTATAAGGTCAGTTTGAAAAAATGCCTCCGGCATTTTCCAGATTTATATAGCACATTTTAATAATGTACGCCAATGTAGTTATACGTGGGAACATGTATGAAAAATCATCCACTGATAATCAGCTCTCTTCTGCTCGTATTATGGCCATGTCCGCTGTTTGCACAGGACATTCCGGTGCCCGCACCGGATCCCTCCGCAGAAGTACCGGAAGCAACTGTCAATCCGGAAAATTCTGCCGAAGTGCAGCCAATTGCCGCCGAAACGGTAGTTTCAGAAACCGCCTCCGCAGAATCTCCCTCGGAAGCAGCTCCGTCCGGCAGCCCAAATGATGAACAGCCTTCGCCGGAACCATCCGTTGTTCCCGAAAACCTGATTGCGCAGCAGCTCATCACATTCTTTGATGGTCTGGATGCTGCCGTAAGTGCACATTCCGGTGACTGTCAGGCCATGTCGGATGCCTTCAGGGAATACTGCAATACACACGGAGAATGGATTCGTTCACTGGATTATGCGACGACCAATATTGACATGCAGACCATCCAGGTGATACATGAGAAATCTATAGAATTCGGTAAAAAGTTGTCGGTCTGTTACGAACAGAACTCCATCCCTGAACTGCTCCGCAGGTATGCGGGGCTGGGGGAAGCTCTCTAATCAGTACCATTCCGCCTTTTTTCTGCGTTCAAATAGTGTTGGGCTATGTTTAACCCCAGTGGATATGCAATGTTTCAAAGAATATGTCTTTCTTTGCTCTGAACTTTGAGCTTTGAGAATGCACTCACTGCTCCAGGCTCTTGGTTCCAGACCCGGAATTGCAAATATTCGCGAATAGAATGTCCACACTCGTATAACAGAGCTTATTATTACGCCTATCTCCAAAGAGTCACCAACATGTCAGAAGACAATATCAAAACACCGGATACAGACAACGAAACTTCGCAGCAGATGCCATCTGAAGCGTCAGGTACTACCAAATCTGAGCCATCGACGCCCGCCAATGATTCCGAAAAGGAATCCGGCGAGTCCGGCAATGAGACAAAATCAGAATCACCGGTGTCGGATAGCGAATCCAAGGGGGATTCGGATGAAGACGGCGACGATGAAGAATATGACGACGATGGCGGTGATGGCGAGGAATACAACGAATCCGATGAGAATGCATTCTTCGAAAATTTCGTTCCCTCAGCCAATAACAATTCCGAGGGCATGGATGTCACCAACATGCAGCTCGACAAATACAATACCGAAGTCGATGCAGAAAAGGTCAAAAGCATCCGCAAGGAATGGCGTGAAAATAAACGCAAAAAGAAAAAGCTTTCACCTCTGAGTGCATTGCTGATGCTCGGCGTCGCCGGCTTCATTCCATGGTATCTCTATGGAATACGGCAGGACCTGGTCTACTTCTTTTCTTCTTCAGACGCCATAGAACTGGGGTCAGCCCAGGACTACCGGATTTCTGAAGAGGAAGAAAAGACGAAGAAGGAAGATTTTGAAGATAATCGCTTCGTCAAAATCCAGGGCATCCCCATCCGTCACGTCGGCATCGAAATCAAGGAAAATCCGGTTCTGCCCAGATCCAAGAAACTGGTTTATCAGCTTCTCGGCAGCAGCGTCTATATTCAGGAAGACTTTGAAAACTCTCGCTTTGCGTCATTCATGTCGAACACTTCGGCGAACATGATGGGCAACACGACGGTGGAAGAGCTTGAAGTCTCGGGGCGGCTTCGCCGCTTTGATACGTCGGACATCAAAAAATACGCGCCGGTACGCGATTATTACAGCCAAAAATACAACACCGTCTTTTGCGAAAGCATGTCGGATTCGGATCTCATCCGCAAAAAGCAAATGCTGGGACGCGGCGGTGTGACGATTCAAATCATGCCGGATAACAGCATTCTCCAGGCCGAAACCAATACCCGTGTCACACTGCGCGATGTCAAGGGGCTTAGGGGACGCTCAGCCATTGCCATCGGCGACAACAATGTCGTCCTCCACTCCAAAGATGCCGGCCGGAGCTGGCAAAAATCAGAATTACCCATTTCATCCCAGGTCACATCCGTCGCATTTGAACCGAACGCATCGCAGATCGTCTTTGGCGGCCAGAATGGCTGGGTCGGTGGTGAATCCTACAGGCCGTCTCAGAATTCGCTCAGTATATCGCAGGACGTTCTGGATGTTGCCTTTACGGAACCTGAACCAGGAGACACAACAGCTCCCCGCATGATTGCCGTTGGCCGCGAAGGCCTGATTCAGGTTGCCTATATGCAGCGCGAAGGCTGGACACCATCCAGGATTGACGACAACATTCGCTTTAACGATATTCTGCGCACCGACGACAAATGGTTTGCTGCCGGCGATCTTCTGCTTACTCGCGCTGACGACGCACAAACGTGGACGCGCGAAGCCCCGCCCAAGAGAGTCCCCTGGTTCAGCCTGACTCAGATTCCGGATGCCGTCGTCGCCACCGGCGCGAAAGGTGCCGTCGCTCGCTATGATCTCAAATCGAAATACCCGACCTGGAAAGACTGGCCCGTCGATGATGTTCCGGGTATTGATTTTGATGCAGACATTCGGGCTTCTGCCGTATCGGATGATGGAAAAACCTGGGTCGGCGTTGGCAACAAAGGCAGCATTCTCGTCGCCAAAGCCGATGATTCCGGGCAATTCGGACCGATTCAGCGCATCTCCGGTTCCTATGCCTCATACGGAGTCGTGCGCGACATCCTGGCCGGAAATTCCGTCGAAGCTGCACTTTATGAAGCACTTCAACGCTATACCGAAGAAGATTTCCACGATATCACTTATCACGATGGAACATTTTATGCCGTAGGCTCCGAAAGCCTGCTGATGACGAGCAAAGACGGCTTGTCCTGGACGACGCAGCACCTGCAGGTCAAACACAAGCTATTGCACACCATCGCCTTCACCGGCCCCCAAACCGGCGTCATTGGCGGCGAAAAGGGAACCCTGCTCATCACCGACGACAATGGTGCCACATGGCGCCAGAAAAAAGCCCCTTCGGAACGCTCGATCTACGACATCACGACATCACCGATTTTCCCGAATGCCTTCACATTCGTCGGTTCCTACGGACTCTGGGGATACTGCAGCAGCATCTCCGATAATTGCAATCGATCGCGAAACGAATCCTATCGTTACCGCGCTGCTGCCCTCGACAAAGACCAGTCCCAGAAACGCGGCATCAACATCATCGCCGTCGGCGATGATTCCCATATTGACCGAATCACCGGCGTGCCCGGCGAAGCTCTGGTTACGCCGCTCTGGGAACGCGGCCGTTCCAACGTTACGGCGATGGCTTTTGCCGATCGGGAACTTCCGCTCCTCCCCAATTCCTCGCGCGGTACGCTCGGACTCATCGCCGCAGGAAACGGATCGGTCTTCCGATCACTCGATGCCGGCTATTCATTCCAGCGCGAAGAAACCGGACTCTCTTCGCCCATCACGCACCTCGCCATTTCCCGAAACGGCGATACCGTCCTGGCTTTCGACGGCAAAGGCAATACCGTGGAATCGGTTCATGGCCTGAGCCAATGGAAGCCGCTGCCCGGCGGGTTCAGGGATGGCGCAGTGATCGGCACCACTTCGTATCTCATCGATCAGGAATGTGTCTATCGCCGGACGGGTCAGTCCGTCCCCGAAAAAATTGCCTGTGTATCAGCCCCCGACAGGATGCACAATGCGACCGTCGACGGCGATCAGTTTTATCTAGGCGTACTCAGAGATAATCTGTATATCCTGATGACTCTGACCGATGACAAACTTGAGACCAAATCCAGCATTCCGGCAGAATCCGTATCAGAAACCGCACAAATTCTCGCATGTGCAGGCCAGATGGCCGTCTTTGACCGCGTCAGCCATCACTTTGCGACTGCCGAATATACCTACGAAAACATTTCGGATGTGCAGTGTCTGGACGGCAAGTGGACGCTTCTGAAGTCCATTCAGGCCCGCAACGGCGTCTGGCAAGTTTCGGCCACAACTCCCGAACTGCTTTGGAATACAGAAATTGGCTTTGATACGACGGATGCCAGAATGGCCAGAACATCCTCCGGTCGGTGGTGGCTGGCTGTCGAAGCTCCGGAATCCTCAGAACCACTCATTCTGATGAGCAACGATGGAAAATCCTGGTCCTGGCGCCGCGATCGCATTACCGATTTTCATTCAGTCGCCACAGCCGGAAAATATGCGGTCGCCGTCGGCGACAACAGTACGATCCTGTATTCCGAGAATTACGGCGAATCATGGACGCGTGCGACGACCAGTTCCTCTGAAACGCTGCGCAGTGTCTGCCTTTCTTCTGACGGAACCTACGCACTGGCTGTCGGTGATGCAAGCACGATTTACCTCGCCGATAACGGCATCTCTCGCTGGAAACGCATCAAAACCAAACTCAACTTTGATATCACTTCCTGCACCATAGCCGAGCAGAAAGACCGTTTTCAGGTCTATTTCGTCGGGGAAGGCGGTGCCATCTACACCGCGCCGAAAGATCTCAGCAAATTTGAACTCATTGCCACACCTACGCTCGAAAATCTCTACGGCATAGCGACGCTCGAGACCGGCGAAGTCATCGCAGTCGGCGGCGTTTATCAATCTCCATCCAGCATCTGCGAAAAAGGTTACCTGCTCGAAGCCGATGTCACGCCCAGAAGCATGTGGTTCTCATTTATTGTCGCGCTTCTCCTCAGTATTTTCTGGGTCTTTTCAGTCAGAAAACTCATCCTCGGATGGATCCACCGCAAAGATTTGGACGATGACGAAATTTAGCAGATGATAGGGGGCGGCCTAGTGCCTGACGGCACTACGGCCTGCCTCCGCATGGCTATTGGCCCGAAGGCCAATACGCCCTGCGCTCATCTCTATTTTGGAATTGACCATGCAGAAAATATTACTCATTCATACGGGCGGAACCATAGGAATGGAGGGGGAAACGCACCTGGAACCCGGCCACTATGCGACGGCACTCGTGGAACAGCTCCCGGAATACATGGGGTTTGCCAAAATCGACTCCGCCATTCTTTGCAATCTCGATTCGTCCGATATCGGCCCCGAACAATGGTCAAAACTGGCCTGCATGATCGCCGAACACCGCAGTCAGTACGATGGCTTTATCGTCGTCCATGGCACGGACACCATGCCCTATACCGCATCGGCGCTTGCATTCGCGCTCGAAGGACTCGATCGTCCCGTCGTTCTGACCGGCGCACAACGTCCGCTGGGAGCGCTCCGAAACGACGCGCGCCGAAATCTCGCGGATTCCATCGAAGTCGCGACGCTCAACATTCCCGAAGTCAGCATTTGCTTCGATGGCATGCTCCTGCGCGGATGCCGTTCATGCAAGGTCAATACGCGCGCCTACCACGCTTTCGATTCACCGGGATGCGAACCACTCGCCAAACTCGGCGTCGATATCACCCTCGGAAAACACATCCGAAAACCGACGGCCCCCTTCAGATGCTGCCCCAGATTCGATGCCAGGGTCATGGTCATTCACATCACACCGGGACTCCAGGCCGAATTGCTCTGCCGGCTGCTCGAAGACGACAACAGACTCGACGGAATCGTTCTGATTCCTTTCGGCGTTGGTACAATTCCTTGCCTGAACAGCCATATTGCTTCATTCGTCGCTCAGGCTACCGCCCGGGGAATCGATGTGCTGGTAGCCAATGCCTCGGTCGGCAAAATTGATCTCAATCTGTACGAAAACAGCCAGGTTCTGATCGATGCCGGCGCCATCAGCGGCGGCGAAATGCGGCTCGAAGCCGCACTCGTCAAACTCATGCATGCGTGTGCCACTTATTCCAATCATGCAGAAAGACTCGAATATCTGCGCTGGAATGTCGCCGGAGAACTCGAATGAAATCCAGACTTCCGAAAAAATTGCTTCTTACGGCAGCCTTGATGTGCGGATTGACTTCTGCGGCTCATGCCCAGGCCCCGGACGACATCCCACGCCTCGAAACGAGAGCCGTCGCCGCAGAACAAATCGTCGTATCGCTCGGTCAGATGACCGAGCTGCAGAACCGTTTGGAATTCGCCGTTTTTCCGGCCTATTCCACGCGCCCCAGGGAATTTGAACTTCAGGCCGCAGAAACGGAATTCGACGGCGCTGCCGTCGCCGTCATGCCGGAGGATGTCAGGGAAATTCTGCCCAAAAAGCCGACCGCAGTACCGGAACAACAGGCGGAATTGCCCAAATCAGCCCCGGCGCACCCAACCAGCCACAGCTTCTTTTCGAATGATCTCGAAAACGTCTCCAGTCCATTCCATAAAAAGGCTGAGCCAAAAACAGTCTATAATGATTCTCGTCAATACTTTCTGACGACGGCAGACTGGCTCACGTTCAGCGAGTCATTTGAAGTCGAACTCTTTGGGCAAAAGGTTCCGGCAACACTCGAATACCGGGACGATCAGCAAAATCTGGCGGTTCTTTCCACAAAACGCGATCCCAGAGTGCGTCCGGTCAAGATTATTGCTCCGGATCAGCCCATTCCCCAAACCGTATTTGTCCTGCTCAGTCCGGGCTCCATCTTCGAAAGCCTGACCCAGCATGTGCTCAGCATTTCCGAAATGCATCTTTACGGATCGGCAGATCTGACCGCCCGCAATGGCTATCCCATTTTTTCGATCGACGGCGATCTGGCAGGCCTTTTGGTGGGTCCGACCACATCCAAAAAGAATACCTCGGTCGTTCATCCCGGACTCATTGACCGCGCACTTCATCCTCAAAAATACAGCAACATCATCAGGGAAGAAATCAAGCTTCAGGAATACTGAAAGAGGTGAGCAGTCTCGCGCTTTGCAGCGCGGGGGCTTTTTTTACGCTAACGCGGCAGGGGGGCCCGAGACTCGTACCGTCCAGCGGACGGTACGAGTCGCAGAGGCCAGTGAGCAACGGCCAGTCACGAGCCGGAGCGCCGACAGGCGTGAGAGGCGAAGTGAATGGCCCTTTGCGAACTGAGGCGAATTGTTTGGATTGCGGTTATTTATCGCGCTTTGCAGCGCGGAGGCTTTGTTTTTTTGTACGATTACGA
>JAFRYG010000135.1 GCA_017441205.1 Pseudomonadota bacterium | reverse complement strand
CACGAGCAAACCTGGCAACACGAGCAAACCTGGCAACACGAGCAAACCTGGCAACACGAGCAAGCCTGGCAACACGAGCAAACCTGGCAACACGAGCAAACCTGGCAACACGAGCAAACCTGGCAACACGAGCAAACCTGGCAACACGAGCAAACCTGGCAACACGAGCAAACCTGGCAACACGAGCAAGCCTGGCAACACGAGCAAACCTGGCAACACGAGCAACCAAAATGACGATGAGCCCCGGACGACGCCCTACGTGCTGCCGGACGATCCGCACGAATATGACAGCCCGTCCCCCGAAGAACTGCAGAAAAAGCTCTGTCCCTGGAGTGATCCCAAGGATGACAATGTTTTTATTCAGGTTCCAAAGGGCGATTTCACTACATCAACGCTCTTCAATGAAAGAATTAATGCTTTTGAGCTCATGAAACGCGAAGTCACCTGGCAGGATTACCAGAAATGCATCGATGCCGGTGTCTGTAAAGCACCTTATAACAATTATCCTCCCTATCATCTGCGTGCTGCCGTCGATCATCTCATGCCCGAGCACGCCGAAGCGTATTGTCAATGGATTGGCGGTCGTCTGCCTACGGTTTCGGAATGGCAGTACGCTGCGAGCCTTGATGATAAATACCGAGTCCGGCACGCATTGTTTCCATGGGGAAATGATACGCCTGATTACTGTATTCATGCTGCATATCGAATTATATCCAATTACTGCGATAAACATGATGCCTGTACATACCAGTGTTACAACGGGCAGGTTTATACAGACAACTTCGATCAGCATACATCCATCGTCGGATGCTATCCGGCCGGCAATACCCCTCTCGGATTTCAGGATATGGCTGGCAATGCCCATGAATGGGTCGTACAGGGGGAATATCATTTTGCCATTGGCGGCGGCGTCGAATCGCCTATTGAACGGACTTGCATACTCTGTACTCCAATTCATGAAGAGATGTTTTGGGATGATTATCAGCTCTATGCGATCGGTGTACGGTGTGCCAGAGATATATAGTCAGGCGTTGTAAGAGACGTGCGAATTGCACGTCTGTATTGATGATGATTGGAATTTTGAACACGTGGTATTCTGTGTAAAAACGTGGTAAAGTGCAGTGGCTTCTTTGTGGAAGGAGGAGATATGCACTGGACACGGCGTGAATTTTTACAGATATCGGGCGCAGCAGCGGTTGCCGGACTCATGGTGCCGCTGGCGGTGACGCCGGGAATGCGCGCATATTTTAGCGACTGGCGTGCGCTGCCCGGCATGAAGCTTCGTCTTACACTGGAAATGCCGGATCCCGGACGTGCGCAGGTATCGATCATAGCCAGGTCGGAGGGGCATGAACGCGTCATCGAAACGCTGGCGGGATCGCCGGAGATCGACGTGGAAATGCCGTACATTGAGACGTCTGAAGAGTCATTCGAAATCCTCGCTGTCGTCGATAGCGGCATGCACCGATGTATGAGTGATGCCGTGGAAGTACTGGCGCAGGCCTATCAGTTCGGACTATAGGGAGAACGCATGAAAAGAATCCTTCAAATCGTGATTCTGGGGTGTACCCTTTGCTGCTCCCTGTTGTGGTCCGTGAATATTCAGGCTCAGACGCCGGAGCTCGTTCCGAAGGAATATCGTCTGAAAATCGATAATGTGGATGTTTCGAATGCGCCGGATATCCGCATTCGGGCGACGTTTCTGAATACGGCTTCGCTGCCGGTCAATCCCGAAAAAATCGGTGCCATCAGCATCTATGATGAAGAGGATCTGGTCACTTCGCGTCCGAAGTTTATGGCGCTCAAGGATTCCGATATTCCGATCGATCTGGCGATTGTCGTTCCGATTTCGCAGCGTTTTTCGGATGTCGAGCTCGAGAGCATGAAGAAGAGTCTGACGAATATCATCGAACAGGCTCGCGATGAAAATGGGAGTTTTCCGGGGGATCGTGTCGCAGGCTTTTTTGATGACGGTCGTGCAATCAATGTGGCCGAACTGGGAAAGGCCTCGGAAGTCACGGCTCTGCTGCAGAAAACCAAGCCGCACGGACAGCCGTCATTCCTCTACAGCAGTCTGGACAAAGCCATCGAAATGATGGTGGATGCTGCCGATAAGCGTCCAAATGCCCGCAGGGCCATCATCCTTGTGACGGATGCTTTCGACACCTATACGTTTAAGAAAGAAGATGTTCAGAACGAGATCATGGATACGCTTGCTCAGGCTCGATCCAGAGGTATCAGTATCTATGTCATCATGTTCAAACCGTTTATCAGTTCCCTGATTCCTCTGTTCGAAGGGCTGAGCCGCAAGACGGGCGGAACCTATCGCTATGCTGCATTTGCGGATCAGGTCGCAACCGAGATCAACACGGCCTGGGGTGAGATCTATGGCGAGCTTCTGGTAGAGTTCAAGCATTCGGGGCTGCACGAAGGTCAGAAAGTCGTTTACCGCATGGAGGCTATTCGCGAAGGCGGTATGCAGGTGCAGTCGGAACGGTTTCGCGAAGTTCAGATTGAAGAACTCAAATTTGACTGGAAAAAGTTCTGGATCATTACGGGGATCATCGTCGGCCTTCTGATCATTGCACTCATCGTGTTTTTGCTCGTTCGTCGCCATCGTAAAAAGAAGGCCGAGGAAGAGGCCGCTCTTCAGGAACAGATTATTCAGGAAAAAATTGAGCGCGGGGAGGTCTGTCCCAAATGCCGGCGAACGATGATGCCGGATTGGAAGGAATGCATGTTCTGTGCGCGCGAGGCCGCCGAGGAACTCAACAAGGCGAAAGCCGAGAACCGCGCCAAGGCGATTGAGGAAGCCGAAAAGAAGGGGATCAAGCTCGAGAACAGGATATGTCCCAAATGCAATCGCACGATGATGCCCCAGTGGAAGGAATGTCTGTTCTGCAAGGCGGGAATCGGTGCGGACGGTGCTGCCGGCGGTGCCAGAAAAGGCATTGGACCGCGTGCGGATAAGAACAAGAAAAAGGGTGCCCCCGAAGGCCGCATTTGTCCGGTTTGCAAACGCCCGATGAAGCCGCACTGGACGGTCTGTCTGTATTGCGAGGCGGATGCTTCGAACCGGCCTGCGACGGCACCGCCGCCGCCCAGGAATCAGCAGCCGCAGCAGCCGCAGGCGCGGATTTGTCCGGACTGCGGACGTCCGATGAAACCGCATTGGGAAATCTGCCTGTACTGCGAGGCAAACCGTTCGAGGGAATAACAGAGGGACGGAGGCGGTTCCTTTATGATGCCGGTGCTTCGTGATGCGCAAATGAAGCATCCGTAAGGAAATGAAACGATTGTCTCCTGAATGAGGAGTTTTGAATATGGAAAAATATATCATATTTGCTGGGCGAAAAGTTCCCATCAACATGAATTATCCCGTGCTCCTTTATGATAATGGTACAGGGCCAAGCTACTATCACCCGGAACTGACGCTTTCTCCCGAAAAGCTGGTTCAGATGGAGCTTTTGCGTCCGACCAGGCAGAATTTTTGCGCGCGCTTTGGGCGCGGCATGTCGTTCAATCGCACCTACGAACAGCTTTTTGGCATCACCCGGGACGAGATCGATGCCCTCGGACAGCACATCTGTCAGATCGCCATTCATCACGATGTGACGATGAATGCCATGGATACGTTCAATGTCCTTTGTACGCGCGGTCTGTCGACGCATTTCTGCGTCAATTACGACGGCACGCTCTATCAGTACATGGATCCGTATCACATGGCCTGGGCTACCGGCGAAAACAACAACGTTTCGGTCGCCATCGATATGAACAACCCGGTCTATCCTGAGCTGCGAAACGAAGATCCCGCCAACGGCATGCGCGATCTCTATCAGGGCAAAATCAACGGTTCACTCAAGACGATGCTCGGCTATACGGAACCCCAGTACGAGACGATTATCGCTCTGATTAAGGCATTGATCTCGCCGGTTTTGACGCCCGGCGAAGTCGATCCGTGGATTCCTCTGCCCATCGTGGCCGAGAATTGTTTTCCGCCGATTTCCGAAACCGGCGAGGTCATCAACCGGCTTTTGCGCGATTCCACGAAGTTCAGGGGATTTCTTGGGCATTACCACTGCTCGGCAAACAAATGGGATCCGGGTCCGGCTTTCGACTGGCTGCGCGTGCTTTCGGGGATCAAGGGCAAGCGCAACAGCCTGCCGATGCTGATCGGAGAGCCCGGAGAACGCCGGAATCTTTCGGAATGCGGCGGTCAGGTCCTGGCCGATTTGCTCACCCAGTATTACCGAAATGCAGAAACGGCCAGCGGGGGCTGGTATCCCGTAGGTGCCAACCAGTCCTGGCACTCCGGAATCCATCTGACCGGTGAGGAAGGTACGCCGATTCTCAACATGATGGAAGGGACGATCGTCGCTGTCCGGAATGTCAGAACCGTGGATCTCGGCGATCCGAGCTTCGTTTTGGTTCGTCACGAACGCGAAGAGGATGATGAATCCGGCAATCCCCATAAGGTTTACTGGTATTCGCTCTTCATGCATCTGCACCACATGGTTAAGGACGAGGAATTCAGGGCCGTTCCATGGGTCAGCGAGCTTCTGGGACCCGACATTGAGGCCCCCGACAAGATCGCATACAACATGGATGCAAACGCCAGAAATTACGAAAGAGGTGTGCCGCATGTGGTCGATGGTACGGTCAAGTCCAAGAATCCCAATGATATTCTCGAGGGCTTTTTCAGGGGAGATATCATCCTCACCAATATTCCATGCGGTGCCGGCGTTCAGGTCGGAACCATCGGCGTATTCGGCAATACGCCCGATCAGCTCAGAAAACAGGTGCATATCGAGGTTTTCAGCTCGGAAAATATCTTCCAGCGCGGCAATGCACAAAAGAATTCCTGGCTCATCATCGAAGGCGATTCTTCGGAATACTCGCTGGTCAGAGTCAAGAAGCTGCTGCGGCCAATTCGCGAATTCGTTCAGGGGCAGACCGGAAAGGTTCCCACGCTTCTGAAGTCTTCCGAAATCGGAGGATTCTACGGCATGGGGGACAAGGAGTATCTGTCCGCACGAAGGGACGATTTCAGGCGGATGATCTGCTACCACCGAAGCGAATGGTCACCTCTGATGAACTGGACGAAGACGGCCATTCAGTCCGTCGGCTGGCAGTGGGAATCCGAGGCCAGCTTCGGAAAATGGCTTCTGCTGTGGCTGCCGTTCCAGTGGATGACCAAGGATGTGACGACGGCGCTCGATTTGCCGTCAAAACACTACTTCTTTACGTATCATCCGATTTTCCTGCTCGAACAGCTCAATCAGACGTATGCCGGGGATATATCGCAAACCGCCGAAGAAGCCGGTGAATACGAGTTCAGGGACAATGTCAACGAGGTTTCGGACCGTCTGAATGAGTTGATCAGACTCAACCGGAAACTCGAAAATAAAGAGGAACTTTCGGATGCCGAAAAACAACGCCATGAGGAACTCTATCAGCTGATGGACGATCACCTGGATGACGAACGTGCAACGACAGAATCTGAGACTCGCTATGACTATTTTTACGATTCGAGGTTCGAACAATGGGAGCCCGGTGAGTGGCCTCCGCCCGGTCACGATGATTTGAACAAGATATAAGGGTTTTGTGTGAGGGGGCGGCGGCCCCCTGCGGTGCTATCGGCGCGGCGTATTGAGCAGAGCGAAATAGACGCGCCCGCTGGGCGTATGGGGCCGAAGGCACCATAGCCCGCGCCAATACGCACCTACCCCCGCGCGGCTATTGCATACGCCGCGCATCGTTTCACTCCGCAGCATCCAAGCCAACGAATGGGAGACAATGCAATATGTCAGATGATACCAGAATTGCCAGAATGAAGCAGAAAGCCTGGTCGATGCTCGATGCCAATCAACCGGACGAAGCGCTCGCGGCATTCCGCGAATGTGTCGAACTCGAACCGGGAAATCTGAATCATCAGATAGAACTCGGTGTGGCATTGTACAAACTTGGAAAATCCGATGAATGTCTCGAAGTTCTGGATAAGATTTTAGCGGTCGATCCCAACCATATTCTGGCGCTGAACAACAAGGCCAGAATTCTCATCGATCGCAGTCAGCCCAAAGAGGCAATGGCCCTGTACCGGCAGATACTGAGCAGAGATCCGAAGCATATCCGGACGTGGATCAAGGCCGCGCAGCTCATGGCTTCGCTCGAAAAATACGACAAGGCCGACAGCTGCATTCAGGAAGCCCTGAATGTTTCGCCCAATTCGCCGGAACTCTGGCGCGAACGCGCCATCATTGCGCGCAATGCGCAGCATCTGGAGGATGCCGTAAAATATATCGATCGGGCGCTGGAACAAAAATCGACCGAATTCGAATCCCTGCGCGAAAAGGCCAATGTTCTGGCGGCCCTTAAACGCTATAAGGAAGCCATCGATGCCTACAAATCGGCACTCAGACAGAACAAGGATGATGTCGAAGTCAAGGTGTCGCTCGGATTTGCGTACCTGGCCGACAACAATCCCAAAGATGCGCTCGATGCATTCGAAGCCGTCATGAAGGAACATAAAAATAATGCCAAAGTCTGGGAAGGACGCGGACTGGCATTCATTGCGACCGGAGACTTGCCCCGCGGCTACGTGAATCGCGGAACGGCGGCGATGATCGACAAGAAATTCGACGAGGCTCTCGAATTCTTCAATCAGGCCATCGAGGCCAATCCGAATTTCCCGGAAGCCTGGTCAAATAAAGGTGTTCTGCTCGAAAAGATGGGCAAGTATCCCGAGGCCGCCGAGGCTTACAGGCATGCCCTCAAACTCGATCATGCTGCCGTCATTTGCATGCACAACCTGGGGATGCTCTATATCAACCACCTGGACAAACGCGAGGAAGGACTCGGCTGGTTAAAGAACACCCTGAAGTACGACCCGCAGCGGTGGTTCAAACTGCCCTCGGAACTGCGCAATGCCGTCGATAATGCCAAGTATGCTGATGAGCTTTGAGTTGTGAGTTGTGAGTTGGAAGTTGGAAGTTGTGAGTTGGAAGTTGGAAGTTGTGAGTTGGAAGTTGGAAGTTGTGAGTTGGAAGTTGGAAGTTGTGAGTTGGAAGTTGTGAGTTGGAAGTTAGTACCTTATTTACTCGATTCTTTAGCAAGAACCTTTGTGATTGCATAACTCACAACTCATAACTCATAACTCATAACTATTCCTCGTCATTTACTCGATTCTTTAGCAAGAACCTTTGTGAGATTGCGAAAGAATTACGCATTACGAATTCCTAACCACTTCGTCTCTCTCGCCTATCGGCAATTGACTCATGATTGGCCATTATTAACTGGGTTATCAATAAATTCGAATAGCCACGATTGGTATTCATCACAATTACTACGCCGCCATGGACGGCGGCGAGAGGCGGGGAGGCATGTCCAGGGATGGACATTCGACCCGCAACTACGAGAGCACAAAAAGCGTGCGGGGGTGTAGGGGGTGTTCACAACCGAACACCCCCTGCCGCGAAGCGTTTAAAAAAAACACCCGCGCTGTTAAGCGCAATATAAATCGCCTTTACAGGGCTCTCATGATGTATATCCACAACAATAAGCAAGAACCTTTGTGATTGCGAAAGAATTACGCATTACGAATTCCTAACCACTTCCATGTACAGACGAGTCACGACACGTCTCTACCAACTCCCAACTATTCCTCATCCTTGTTCCAGTTGGGGATGCGTCCCCAGTCGCCGTCGTTGGCGCGCAGCGCCTCGATGAGCGTCTGCATCTGGGCTTTGGACATGTGCGGCGAAATCATGTAATCGCGCGCATATTCGGCGTCTTCCATCGGGATGTCGACGCGCGGGAGGATGGAATCTCCGAACACGATGTACGTGGGCAGCAGGTTGTGATTGAAGTGTTCCCCTTTGGCACCGTCGATGAGATGCGTGTCGATGTAGGGGGCATGTTTGGCGTACAGATTGATGTAAGTGAGCGTTTTGGGGGCAATGCCGTCATTCTGGCGGACGGGGCGCGGGCCGCCGCCGAGCGCGCCGGCATGGACGTACATGACGCCGTCCAGCATCGCCGGGAAGTAGGCCTGCTGGTGCCCCGTAATGACCAGCTGTACACCGTATTTGGCAAAAAGATCCGGCAATCGCTTGTCGCGCAGGATTTCTGTAGGTTTTATCGTCGTGATCGGAAACAGCGGAACATGGAAGAAAATGACCGGCCGATACTCTGAAGGATTGTTTGCGAGCTGATTTTCGAGCCATTCGTATTGCGCATCATCGATGGGTTCGAGCGTCGTGGCATCCAGTCCAATAAAGAAAATGCCCTTGAGCTTAAAGCTGTAGTAGAGAGGATAAGCTTCATCGTTGACGTAATCGAGAGCCGGTTTGCGCTTCATCCATTCGTCGATGTAGATTTCGCGCTCTTTGGCGTATTTGGGATAGGCCGATGCATCGTGGTTTCCGGGGATCTGGGCCATCAGAATACCGGCCTGCGCGAGCCTGTCGGTTATGTTGGCATGGAATCCGGCCCACATCTTGCGGTAGTCGAGCTTCGGTTTTTGTCCGGCAACCATGTCGCCGGCATTGATGACGATGTCCGGTCGGTCTTCGATGATCAGATCGATGCTGTGTAAGACTTCTTTGTCGTATTCCGCCGAACCGTACCGGCCATTGACATCCGAAATGATGGCAAGGCGCAGCAGCGGCGTTTCGTCGGGTTCTTCGGTTACATCGGGAAGGGGCGCTTCGTCTTCGGTTTCTTCAGAATCCGGTTCCTCGGCAGCGGCCTGGACGGCTTCGTGTTTGGGAGCCTCCGGCCTGGACTGTGTCGATGTCGTCGCGCATCCGCCGCTGCACGATATCATCATGGGGAGGCCGAGAATGGCCAGTATTTGGATAAAATATCTGAATCTGTGGAGTGCTTTCATGTCTCTTCCCTGAGCAAGATGTGGATTGGCGTACATTCGTCCCGGATGACGCGGACTGACCACGATCTTTTCCTATTTAATCGATAATCGAATAATGATCACTTTTTATGGGTATTGTTGGTAATGCGTAATGCATAATGCATAATTCGTAATGCGTAATAATTGTTGTTAGAGACGTGTCGCGACACGTCTGTACGAATTATTTGGATTAATGAAATTATGAAATAGAATCAGGTACGCTCCGGAGGAGCGTCACATTTGCAGCCATTAGCCGTGGGCGAAACCCACGGAAATAGTGATTAGTGGTTATAGTTGGGAGTTGTGAGTTGGTAGTGTGTCTTTACATCGTGAATAAAACAAATAATTGAGTAATTGTTTGATAAAGCCCTGTAAGGGCGAGAAGATTACAGCCCGGGGTGAGCGCAGCGTAACCCCGGGAAAATATGATTCATCAACCAAAGTCCCCCTTCCCATAGGGAAGGGGGATTTAGGGGGATGGGGCTCTAATCCCCTGCCGATTAATAAAAGGAATAAATATGTTTGGAATCATTGAGGATGATCCTTTTCTGCCCATAAAAAAACTGATCAAAGAGGGATTTGGGCTGCCGGAACCGAAGAATGTCAAAGCCATGTCCGGCGGATTGATCAACGAAACCTACGATATCGATGACATCTGGGTGCTTCAGTGGGTCAATCCGGTATTTGGGGCAGCGGTGAACGATGATATTGCAACGCTCGTACCGATCCTGCAGAAGCGCGGCGTATGCGTGCCGCTGTTGTGTGCGCCTGTTGGCGGCGGATGGTCTGTGGATGGCGCGGATTTTGGACTCAAACCGGGGCGGTGGCGTCTGATGACGATGCTCTCGGGGACGTCGCGGGACAGCGCCGGGAGCATCGAACAGATTCGATCCCTGACCCGTGCGCTGGCGAGTTTTCATGGCGCACTGAATGACTGTCATTATGTTTTTAAGCATCAGAGGCCGTGTGTGCATGAATTTATGCGCCATTACCGTGCGCTGGAACAGGTGCTCGAAACGGATGAATACCGGACGCATCGACTCTATCAAAAAGTGAGTGAACTGTTTGAGAAAATCAAGGCGCTGTCAAAGTTTGTCGATTTCGATTCCGTGATGGCCTGCGAGGATTTGCGGATCATTCACGGGGATCCCAAGATTTCGAATTTCCTGATGAAGGACGATGATGTCGTCGGTATCGTCGACCTGGATACCATGGCGCGGTCGCGCGTATCGTTTGATATCGGGGATGCGATTCGTTCGTGGTGCAATCCGCGCCGTGAGGACGAGGAACCGGCGTACAACCGGGAATATGCGCGGGAAGTGCTCGGGTTGTATATGGAAGAAGCGCCATTTTTGACGCGCAGCGAGCGCGAATCGCTTCCGTCTTCGTCAGCATTTATCTCGCTGGAGCTTTCGATGCGTTTTGCGCGCGATGCGATTCGCGAAGATTATTTCGGGTTCAATCCCGAGATAGGGCATGGGGAGCACAGCCTGATGCGTGCGGAAGCGATGTATTTGTTGTGCAATCAGATGCTGTAAAAAGCGGCCCTGTGTATGGCACAGCCATAGCAGGGCCCGGTGAGCGTATGGCGCAGCCATAGCGAGCCGAAAAAAATGATAAAAAAAAGAAAAAAAGCTTGCAGAATGTGTTCAGGAGGCGTATAGGGCGCATCGCGCAAGCGCGGTATGCGTTTGCAATGAGGGTTCGCGAAAGTGGCGAAATGGTAGACGCGCAGGTTTCAGGTACCTGTTCCCGGTTTGGGTGTGAGGGTTCGAGTCCCTCCTTTCGCATGTGATACCCGGGAGAGTTAAGGCTCTTCCGGGTTTTTTCATAAAATTTGTCAGCCAAGGCAATTTTGTGAAAGTGGGCGTGTTCCGCCATGTGGCGGTGAACCATCCAGAGTAAGTTATCTGGCGCCTGCGCAGCAATTCCTTCGGGATGGCGGTTGAATTGGTCGCTGCGCAGACCAAAGGCCATCCGGCGGAGAAATTGATGTTAAGTATTGAAGGAATCGAAAGGCTCATAGAGCCGGTCGTTGCGCAGCTCGGTCTTGTGATGCATGGCATCGAACTGGAGAAGGAAGGCCGGGATCTCGTACTGCGTATTGTCGTCGATCGTGCCGAAAAGGCGAATGCATCGGATGGCATTACTGTGGATGAACTGGCGCATGCCAGCGACGAGATAGGAGCCCTTCTTGACCTTGAGAATCCCATTGAAAGCCGCTACCGCTTGACCCTGGAGAGTCCGGGCATTGAGCGCGATTTGCAGACGTGGCGGCATTTTAAGTATGCCGTCGGCGAAAAAGTGCGGATCGTGACGCGCGGTGAGGAGGCGGCCGTTTATGAAGGTGAGCTCGTGAGCGCGAATGATGATAACCGCTGCATTGAGGTCAATACGAAAGACGGGCGCGTGGAGATCGATGCGACCCAGATCAAATCGGCCCGCACGGTCTTTGAATGGGAAATCGGCGAAAAAAGAAAATTTTAACTCATTATATAATAATTGCGAAACTCGGTTTTGCCATAGTTCAGGGAGAATGATTCGTGGATAATCTCAAGCTCAGTGAAGTCATCAAGCAGGTTGGCAGTGAAAAAGGTGTGGATCAGTCCGTTTTGATCGAGACACTCGAAGTGGCTCTGGCGACGGCAGCCAAACGCGTTTTCGGGCAGCAGCGCGAAATCGAAGCTTATTACAATGAAGAGCTCGACGAAGTGGAGCTTTTCCAGATTCTTCAGGTTTCGGAAGAAATCGACAATCCTTATCGTGACATTACCCTTGAGGATGCCATTGAGCACGGCTTTAATGATGTCGGTGTGGGCGATGAGCTTCTCGTTCAGATATTCTATCGCAGCGAGGATATTTATCGTGCCCGCGAACAGGACAAGAATTATGGCGACCTCCTGGATCTTGAAAGCGCGAAGATGAGTTTTGGCCGCATTGCAGCTCAGACCGCGAAACAGGTCATTCTGCAGCGCATGCGCGAAGCAGAGCAGGATATCGTCTACAAACAGTATATCGATCGCAAGGGCGAGCTGATTACCGGTGTTGTTCGCCGATATGAAAAAGGTGCAATCATCGTGGATCTGGACAGGACGGATGCCGTTTTGCCGCAGCGCGAGCAGACGCCGCGCGAATCGTATCGTCCGGGTGACCGCATCGAGGCGTACGTCAAAAATGTCCAGCGTTCAAGCCGCGAACCGCAGATCGTTCTCAGCCGCACAGACCCGGCATTGGTCATCAAACTCTTTGAGCAGGCGGTTCCCGAGATCGGCGAAGGTATCGTTCAGATTCTTCGCGTTGCGCGTCAGCCGGGTATGCGTACAAAAGTTGCCGTTTATTCGAGCCAGAACGACGTCGATCCCGTCGGTGCATGCGTCGGTCTTCGCGGCCAGCGCGTCCAGGCTGTCGTTCAGGAACTGCGCGGCGAAAAGATCGATATCGTGCCGTTTAACGAAGAACCTGCGCGCTTTGTCTGCAGTGCGATCAGTCCTGCCGAAGTTTCGAAAGTCCTCATCGATGAGAACACGACATCCATGGAACTTATCGTTCCGGATGAACAGCTTTCGCTGGCCATTGGCCGCGGCGGTCAAAACGTCCGTCTGGCTGCCCAGCTGACCGGCTGGAATCTCGACATCATCAGCGAATCCCGTCTGGCCGACATCATGCAGGAAGCCAAGAAAGCATTGCTTTCGCATGGCATCGAGGACGAAAGCCTCATCGATACGCTCTTTACGCTTGGCTACAACAAACTCGAGCATATCGCGCGCGTCGATCCGCTGGAACTGGCCCAGATTCCCGGCTTTGGCATGGACAATGCGGAACGCATCGTCGAGGTGGCATCCTCTATCCTTGCCGAATCGCAGAAATCGCATACCAACAAGGAACTTGAGATCCGCAACATCAGCGATATCGCGACGTATCTGGGACTGACAGAGCATCAGGCACGCCAGGTCTATGAGGCAGGATACAAGGATCTGAACATTCTCTTCCTGGAAGGCGATCCGCATCGTCTGGATGCCAAGACCGGAATCGGTCAGAATCGTGCTCCAGAACTGATCGAGGATCTTCGTGAAATCGCCGTCAATCAGGAAGTTTATTCCGAAGACGAACTCGCCGAAGCCCGCGAAATCTTCGATCGCAGCCTGAAGGAACTTCCCAACTGCACGCTGCAGCAGGCTTATAACTGCACAGTCGAGCATTTTGGAGAACGTCCGTTCCCGCCCGAAGAGGACGAACTCGATGACGATGAGATCGCTCAGGAAGTCGCCGAGGAAATTGCCCGCGAAACGGCTGAGGCCGGTGTGGAAGAAGACGAACAGGATTGATAAATGACGCTTGAGCAAACTAAAGAACAGGTTGAAAACACTGCGCCGCAGCGACGATGCATCTGTTGTCGCGGAAACGGCAAAAAGACGGGGTTGCTGCGCTTTGCAGTGATTCAGGGCTGTCTTTGCTTTGATCTGCGTCAAAAACTGCCCGGACGGGGATATTATGTCTGCGCCCAGAATCATTGCCTCGAAAAGGCTTTTGAGAGCGGATTCAGGCGCATCACAAAACATGAATCAAAGGAACTGGCTCCGGATGTCCAGACCTTTGTGCGTGAAATCCTTTTGCCGGGTCTTAAAAAACGTTACACTGAGTATTTGCTTGCGGGATATCAGAGTCATCGCTTATTGCTCGGTGCTGACAGTGTTGAACATGCCGCTCAGGCGGATCAGCTCGCGGCCTATATCATTGCATCCGATGCATCTGAAGCAACGGCTCAGAAATACCGGATGAATGCCGAACGCAAACAGTTGCCGGTACTGGGATTGTATGATCGTTCGTTTTATGGCTGTCTTTTTGGCAAATCGGATAAGGTCGTTCTGGGCTGGATGCCGGGGACGCTGTTCGATGAGTTTTCAGTTCTTGAATCTATGATTCGGCGATTGAGTGCTGAATAATTGTTTCCTTTGTTTTCGATAATTGCACATTGTCTTGCAGTGCAACGCGAAGCGTCTTATAAGCGCGAACAGATAGTGTGTTTGGTTTGGGGAATCTCCGCAGAACAGGCACTGTGAGATTTTTTGACGAGTAAGGGCTCAGAGAGAGAGCATGGCGAAATCGACTAAGGTTATGGATTTAGCTGCCACCCTGAATATGGATGGCCAGCAGTTAATTGAACAGATCAATGCGCTGGGGCTTGGATTCAGCGTTCGTGCAAAGACGAGCGCCCTGACGGATGAACAGGTTGCGAAGATTAAGCAGGCACTGGATCAGCAGCGGCATAGCCGCAGCACAACGGCGATTGATGCTAAATCCCAATCGACAGGTAAGGGAACAGTGCGAATTCGCCGTCGTCGCGATGATGACAGCGCCGACAAGTCTGCAGCCGGTACTGCAAAGGCGGCAGCAGCACCTGCTGCCGATACTGCAAAGCCCGAAGCAAAACCGACAGTCGCAGTCCGCAAGGCGCCGGAAAAGAAAGCCGCTGCTGCTGAGGAAAAAGCAGTTGAAAGTGCAGCCAGGCAGGCTGCAGCTGCGCCTGCTGCTGAAGAGACTGCTCCGGTTCAGAATGCCGATTCCGCAAAGGAAGCGGCCGCAACTGCGGATGTTGTCGTTGCCGATAAAGATAATGATGCGGCGAAAACTGCGGAATCTGTCGTTACGGAGGATACAAAAGCTGTTGCCGAAGTTCCCGAAAAGCCCGAAACTGCAGCTGACAAACCTGAAGAACCCGAGCCTGCAGCCGATGCCGCTGCTGCAAATGATGCAGAAAATAAGCCTGTGAACAAAAATGCGGCAGAACCCGCAGCAGCATCGTCCATTGCCGAAAAAGCTGCAGAACGCAAGTTGTCGGAAAAAGAGAAGAAAGCTGCCAAAAAGGCCGAAAAAGAAAAGAAGAAGAACGAAAAGATCATCGAAATCGCACCCAAATTCGGAAAAGATGTCACGATCTCTTTCGGCAGTTCAAGCTTTGCGGATGAGGTTCCCGAGGAATATGCCTCTGAAATTTCCGATCTCGATGAGCTCGAGGAAGAAGAACAGTCACCGCGTTCCAAATGGAATAAGCCAAAAGCCAATAAAAAATCCGTTCTTTCTTCTGTCGATGACGGCGATGATGATATGGGCGACGATGATGTCGACGATGCCGGCAGCCGCAAGAAAATTGCACGTCCGTCCAACATTACCGGCGCAATCGATCCGGCTCTTATTCGTGCGATGCTCGTCAAGGATAACAAGAAATTCGGCGGCAATGGCGGCAATGAAAACGGCAAGAGCAATAAAAAATCCGGAGCCAGGACTGTCGTCAATTCGAGCCAGTTCTACAATACGCAGAACAACTCGCCCAAGGCAAATGCTTCGCACAGCGGGGCTGCTTTCAAAAAAGTCAATCGTCCCAAAAAGGGGGCTCCTGTCGATCGCGCGGCTGCTCATCCCATGGCTTCCGAACACAAACGCGTCATCAAGGTTTCGGAGAATATCGCCGTCGGTACACTCGCCAATGATCTCGGCGTCAAGGCTTCTGAAGTCATTCGTTTCCTGATGAAGGAACTTGGCATGATGGTCACTGTGAATCAGACCGTCGATGTCGAAACCGCAGAACTCGTCGCAACCGAATATGGTTTCACGGTTCAGGACGTCAGCTTTAAGGAAGAATCGTTCACCGAATCCGAGACGGACAAACCTGAAGATCTCGAACTGCGTGCGCCTATCGTCACGGTGATGGGCCATGTCGATCACGGCAAGACCTCGTTGCTCGATGCTTTGCGCAATTCCCGTGTCGCAGCTGGCGAAGCCGGCGGCATCACACAGCATATCGGTGCTTCTTCGATCGATACGCCGAACGGCAGAGTCGTGTTCCTCGATACACCGGGACATGAGGCATTTACCTCTCTGCGTGCCCGTGGTGCCAAGGTGACGGATCTCGTCGTCCTGGTCGTCGCAGCCGATGACGGCGTCATGCCGCAGACCGTCGAAGCCATCAATCACGCCAAGGCTGCAAACGTACCCATCATCGTTGCCATCAATAAAATCGATAAACCCGGAGCAAATCCTGAGCGCGTCCGCCAGGCTCTGACCGAATACGAACTCATTCCCGAGGAATGGGGCGGCACTACGATCTTCAAGGAAGTTTCGGCAAAACAGGGAACCGGCGTCGATGAACTCCTCGAGCTCATCGAACTGCAGTCCGAAGTCCTCGAACTCAAAGCCAATCCCGACAAACCTGCACGCGGCTTCGTCCTCGAAGCCTACAAGGACAACCGCAAGGGTACGGTCGCTTCTATCCTCGTCCAGGAAGGTACGCTCCGCATCAACGATATTCTCGTCAGCGGCGCATGCTACGGCAAGGTCAAGAGCATGACCAACGAACGCGGCAAGAACGTTCGCGTCGCCGAGCCTTCGACGCCGGTCGAAATCACAGGTCTGTCCGATGTACCTGATGCCGGCGAGCCCTTCTTCGTCGCCAAAGACGAAAAGATTGCCAAGGAATTTACGACGCAGATCAAGGAACGCAAACGCAACGCCGAACTTTCTTCCAAGAAGTTCGATCCATGGGCGCAGTTCAAGGACAACAAAACCCTCAATGTCATCATCAAAGCCGACGTTCAGGGTTCACTCGAAGCGCTCGTCAAATCGCTCGGTGCTCTTTCCACAGAAGATGTCGAGCTCCAGATCGTCCATGCTGCCGTCGGCGGCGCGACCGAAAATGACGTTTCGCTCGCCGTTGCTTCGAATGCCATCATCGTTGGATTCAATACGCGTCCGGATGCCCGTGCTGCCGAAATCGCCAAGCGCGAAGGCGTTCTCATGGAATCCTTCAACGTCATTTACGATATCATCGATTACGTCAAGGATGCCATGAGCGGTCTGCTCGATCCCATCATCGGCGAGAACGTTCTCGGTCATGTCGAAATCAGAAATACCTTCAACGTTCCCAAAGTCGGTACGATCGCCGGCGGTTATGTGACGGATGGTATCATTCGACGTGGTGCCAAATGTCGTCTGCTCCGCCAGGGCAAAATCATCTACGATTCGAAAGTGGCTTCGCTCAAACGATTCAAAGATGATGCAAAAGAAGTCCGAACCGGTTTTGAATGCGGTTTCTCCATTGAGAATTACAACGATGTCAAGGTCGACGATGTCGTTGAGGTCTACGAAGTTACCGAGACAAAACAGTCACTCTGATATATTTATATAAATATATATATATTCAAAAGGCACGCTTTTATGCGTGCCTTTTTTGGTGTGCCGGGCATGGCACAATTCTAACGGGTGAAAGTCCCGCCACAGGTATTTACCGCCAAGTGTAGTGAACCACAAGCCGGAAGCAGCAATGCCAAGGGGGAGGAAGTGGGTAACAAAACCGACGAGCCT
>JAFRYG010000134.1 GCA_017441205.1 Pseudomonadota bacterium | reverse complement strand
GCAAAAGACGAAGCCATTGCAAAAGCTAACGAAGCCATTGCTGCTAAAGACGAAGCCATCACAAGAGCGAATGAGGCCATCGCCGCGAAAGACGCTGAGATTGCTCACGCGAACGATGTTATCGCAAAGGCTAACGAAACCATCGCAGCAAAAGATGAGGAAATTGCTCAGGCCAACGAAAACATTGAGAACAAAGACAATGAAATCAGCAGCTTAAACAACGCAATCAATTGCGCGAATGAAACCATCGCCGCGAAAGACGCTGAAATTGCTCACGCAAACGATGCTATCGCCGCAAAAGACGAAGCCATTGCAAAAGCTAACGAAGCCATTGCTGCTAAAGACGAAGCCATCACAAGAGCGAATGAGGCCATCGCCGCGAAAGACGCTGAGATTGCTCACGCAAACGATGCTATCGCAAAGGCTAACGAAACCATCGCTGCGAAAGATGATGAAATTCTTAGCGCGCTCGAAAGCATTGAGAGCAAAGACAATGAAATCAGCAGCTTAAACAACGCAATCAATTGCGCGAATGAAACCATCGCCGCGAAAGACGCTGAGATTGCTCACGCGAACGATGTTATCGCAAAGGCTAACGAAACCATCGCAGCAAAAGACGCTGAAATCGCTCAGGCCAACGATGCTATCGCAACAAAAGACGAAGCCATCACAAGAGCGAATGAGACCATCGCCGCGAAAGATGATGAAATTCTCAGCGCACTCGAAAGCATTGAGAACAAAGACAAAGAAATCAGCAGCTTAAACAACGCAATCAATTGCGCGAATGAAACCATCGCCGCGAAAGACACTGAGATTGCTCAGGCTAACGATGCTATCGCTGCAAAAGACGAAGCTATCGCAAAAGCTAACGAAGCCATTGCAGCAAAAGACGCTGAAATTGCTCACGCGAACGAAACTATCGCCGCG
Organism: Pseudomonadota bacterium; assembly: GCA_017441205.1. Lineage (GTDB taxonomy): Bacteria > Myxococcota_A > Bradymonadia > UBA4248 > UBA4248 > UBA4248. The sequence continues at coordinate 17,096 of JAFRYG010000134.1, read as the reverse complement.
AAAGACACTGAGATCGCTCAGGCTAACGAAGCTATCGAAAAAGCCAACGAAGCCATTGCAGCTAAAGACGCTGAAATCGCTAACGCTAACGCTGCCATCGCTGCGAAAGACGAAGCCATTGCAAAAGCTAACGAAGCCATCGCAGCAAAAGATGCCGATTACGCAAAACTCAAATCCGCTTTCGAAAACAAACTCAACGAGTTAACAGCAGCAGAACAACGCATTCATTCCAATGAAAACGATATTCTGACACTTCAAAGAACGCTTGAAACGACGAATCTGCATACTCAAAAGCTCCACGAAACCTGCGCCTCGCTTAAACAAGCACTGGCACAGCTGAAATCCGAATTTGACAACCAAACCAACAGTTATCAGCAACAAACAGAATCACTTCAGGAATTGCAGGAACGATACACCCAAACCTCAGCAGATCTGGAAGAATACCAAAATGCTCTGTCCATCAGCCAGACGGACCTCGAAAGATGCCAGGCAGAATTGGATAAATGTCAATCAGAACTCATTGATACTCAGGACGTGCTCAGGCAACGGGAATCTGATCTCGAAGCGTCAAAGGACGAGATTACAGAACGAGATGAAGAAATTGCCGCCAAATCAAATGAGCTGGCACAGCAAAAAGAAATCATCGATGCTCAGAGTAATGAAATAATGGAATTCAAGGCACAAAAATATCCTGAACGCTGCACTGCACTTCAGGAACAATTGACATCCATGACACAGCATGCTCAGACATTTGAACACCGTCTGAGTGGACTTGAAAAAGAGCGTCGGGCACTCAGAATGGCACTCATAAACGAGATCGATTATTTACGTAGTGCATAAATTTATGGTATTCGGGGTGTGGGGAGGTGTAACTATTTATGGACACCAAATTTTTTGACTATTGTGTAAAAACTGGCGTTATTAGCCAACAGGATCTTCATAAAGTTCTTGAGTCTTCGGATGACAGTGTTTCGATATATGAAACACTGATTCATTCGAATGTAATTACTCAGGAACAACTGGCTGTGAGTGCAGGGGAATACTATCAATGCCCGGTCGTTGATTTATCCAAGATTACTCCAGAACCAAACGCAACCGCCTATGGAACATCCCAGGACTGTCGGCGGCTGCATTTTGTTCCTTTTGCCGTGGATCCAGTCGCTGGAGTTCTGGTTGCACTGGTGGATTACTCCCAGCTGAGCGGCGTTAAATCCTTTTTAAAATCTGCGCGTATTGAGCGCATGAAATTCTATATCGCCCCATATGATACCCTCATCCACATGATCGACCAACTTTATGGTCCTCCTGCGAATGAAGTTGCCCCCAAACGTTTACGCAGAACAACATCACTCATTCAGCTACAAACAGAACTTGATATCCAGTCTCAGCGAAAGCAGGATTTATCGTCCATGTTCGATTCTGCATCATCGGACGATCGCCGACTGAAAGCTATGGCTTTCGAACTTGCAGCATGCCGGGAAGAGAACAATATTTTGCGCCAGCGAGTGGAACAGCTTAGTACTGCTGTTGAGCTGGAAGCCAATATGTTACGCGAACTCGGACGAATACTGAAAGCATCCGGTGTACTGACAAATCAGGATTTTGAACAGTGGCTCTTCACACAGCGCTGAGAAAAAAGATGCGTGGGGTGCCGGTATACCTGATATTTCTTATAGCGATACACGCACTGACCGGGTGTGATGCGCATGATTACTGGCAAATAACAGAAACACTCGAAGTTGACTCTGAAAAGGATGTATTAAAATCCATCAGTGAAGATTCCATCGAACAGGATTTATTTGTCCGATATCAGCTTGATTACGAACTCACCAATCCCAGCGATACCCAATCTACCGAGGTCGTTGTATCTGCGACGAGCTACGTCAATGCAATAGAACGAGCAACGGGACAAAAAGTCTGGCATCTTGCCCCCTCAGAAGTGGGACAGGGTATTTTGTCAACCACTCAGCTCCAACTCGGTAATGCATTGGTTGTCACACTTGCATGCTGTGAACAAAGCCGATGCACGAGAAAAGAAGTACTCTGTCCGACAGATACGGAGAACCTCCCGGATGTAAGCGAAATCGCAGATTTTTGTTACGGTTCCTGCACCGATCCATTTTATTACTCATATTGTATCCTGCAGTGTCCGGGTGAAGAAGCTTGTGATGAATACTGCAAAGACAGCCAAAACATTGAACAATGCCGCAAAGACTCATGCGGATACGGCGGCGAAGTCGCATCATGCCTGCATCACTGTACAAAGGACGATTCCTGTCTGGAGACATGTACCCCAACAGATATTTGCACAAAAGACTGCATGAGTCTCGTTGCAACCTGTTTTGGAAACTGCCTGGCGACATGGACTCAGTGTACAGATGATATCTACGAACCAGATACAGAACTCATTCCATGTGCGCTTTGCGGTGGTGACGGCTTATGCAAAACAAACTTCGATACGACAGAAAAAGAAGGCCATACACTTACCGGTGAAGATGGAACAGAATATCCCTGTGATATTGACTGTCATATATATCCTGCCGAATGTTTTCTTGGCTGCGAAGATGCCTATGATGATGATTCCGGTAAAATGACCTGCATGTCTCAGTGCATTCGACAACATCAATTCTGGTGCAACGATTATACCATACCGGTAGACTACGTCGACACGCAGGGGGGACAACCCTGCTGCTTTGAAAATCACTGTCAGAGTTCGTTTAAAGGTGTCGTAAAAACATACGATGTGGAGTGTTTTAATGATACCAGCTGCAGCAGTGGAAAATACTGTTCGGACGAAGGCATTTGCGTTTCCAATGGCTCATCATGTCAGGGACTGCCACTGTCCTCCCGGCGAGGAACTGGCGCGTGTTTCATCCTGCTATGCATGCTGATGCTTGGATTTCGCCGCTGCAAAATGAGGTCAGTTCATGACCCCATCTAAACGCATATTCATCACATTGGGCAGCCTTATTCTGTTATTTGCACTCTGCATCCCCGATGCAATGGCAGAACCGCTCGGTTTCCGACGACCGCGATCTACTTTTTCACTCGGCATTGAAGCTTTCGATCATATCCTCGGCGATTTTGGGAAAGCATCGGATGTGGGAATGTCTGTATTCGCAGAAACGACAATACAATTCGGCGGCTATTTCGCTGCGAATGTGCGATTCGGTTCAGCCAGAGCCTTTACAAATAAGGACTTCCTGCCTTTTGACAATGGCTATCAATACATATATCTGACAGCAGGCCCCAGGTTTTATCTGGCCCCATTTCGAAAATTAAATTTGTTCTTTTATGCCCAGCCTGAAATCTCACTTCAGATACTCATTAGCAATACACTTGTCACCATAACAGGCAACGACAGTACAACCGGTGCAGCCGGCGGATCGATCGGAGCTCAGTATTTGCTTGGCATTCTCTCCATCTCAGGACAGATCACATGCCAGTATAACTGGGTATTCCCTGCCCTGTTCATCGGAGGAAGCATCTCTGTCGGGCTTTCCAATGTCATCCAATAACCGATAAACCATGTCCGATACACAGCACAATATCCCGAATGAACTCAAAGCAACAGCCAAAGCACATGCGAACATTGCTGTCGCCAAATATTGGGGCAAACGCAATTCTGACCTGAATCTTCCTTTTTTTGATTCTGTCTCCTTCAATGTTGAGGATTTAACTACCGAAACGACAGCTGTCTGGAATGAAGATGATTTCCGGGATGCCCTCTCTATCAATGGCTGGCAGGTCCCGGAGCATACACTTGGCAGGCTTACCAGGATACTAAATACAATCCGTTCTCTGACGGGAATTACAAAGCGCTGTATCCTTAGTTCCAAAAATAACTTTCCTCTTTCGACTGGACTTGCTTCATCCGCTTCTGGATATGCGGCCGCTGCTGCTGCCGCTGCTGCTGCAGCCGGTCTGGAACTCAGCGAATCAGAACTCTCTTCGCTGGCAAGATTGGGTTCCGGCTCCGCTGCGCGCAGCATTCCTGCAGGATGGACACGCTGGCATGCAGGAAACCTCGAAGATGGTTCGGATTCCCATGCCGTATCCATTGCCCCGCCAGACCATTGGCCGTTGCATGTTTTCGTCATTCAGGTTTCTGAAGGTCCCAAAAGCATCTCCAGCTCAGAAGCCATGCAGCAGTGTCAGTCCTCACCTTACTGGCCCACATATCTTCAACAAGCCAGTCAGGCTGCTGATTTCGCACAGAATGCGATCCTGCAGCGGGATTTCGCAGCACTGACAGAAGCCATGCACACCAATGCGCTGCAGCTTCATGCGCTGGCTATGACCTGCAATCCGCCCATCTGTTTCTTTGCACCCAAAAGTATTGAAATACTGCAGCATATTCTGCGAGCCAGCAGAGGCATCCAGGTATGCTGTACACTCGATGCCGGCGCAAATGTCGTCGTGCTTTGTGAAGAAACAGCTTATCCCTTTGTCAAAAACGATATCATTGCGTTTGGGCTTCCGTTTGTTCAGAGCCGGATTGGGGGAGGGGTGACTGTTCAGGCAAAGCCTCCGCATTTGTCTTCCGAATAGACCGATAGATCTTTTGAAAAGGCCAGACCAGCAAATCGCGATGAATCACGACGATGGCAACAGCCAGGTACAAAAGGTGAAGTCTGACGAGTTTATGGATTTCCTGATGACAATCCATCAACACTGAATTCTTAAACGCAATCTTGCGCATTGCTGAAGCCATCGGTTCAATTGCAAGGTAATCCACAATACTCTGAATCCATAAAGGCATGCTGTATTTTGGCCACACGTAGCCGCTTAGCGTAAAAAAGAACAGCGACAACCCAAGAATAAACTGGAAACTGGTAAATCGATCCTTACAAAACGATGCAATAATAATCGCAAGCGGCATCTGACAAACGACAAGAAGTATCATGAGCTTCATCATCTCAGTCGGATTGTCACACGGCCAGCCAAACAATGGGCAAATAATATAATATACTATAAAGGTTCCAAGCAATATAAACGGAAGGTAATACAAATATCTCCAAAAATATTCGATATACCATAGTTTTCTGCGTTTAAACGCATCATCTTTTTCACGGTGATATCCTATACTGAAAGCCAGGATCAGCAATCCCATCTGATGAAATACGATCGTAAGCAGTATTGGACAAATATACGAAGCATATGCAAGCGTCGGTGCATATAATATATACCGACTATATTGAATGGGGTCTATCGTCTTGATGGCGCGCTCACCCGTAACCCCATTGGGATTCGCAATTCTGGCCACAGCGATTTCAACATTCTTATCCAGAACAGTCTGCTGCACACCGGTCATCACGGCTGCATATATCATCATATTCGTCGCATAAACATATACTTTTAAATTACCCTGCTCAAATCGTTTGATGCGATCGGAAAAATCATCCGGAATAAAAATAAAAGCATCCGCTTCGCGAGACATCACCGCCTGAATGCCATCCTCCAGACTCGAAACGGATCTGGTGATATGAACACCCTGAGTTGCATCCATGGACAATGTCAAATCACGGCTCAATGCAGAGTTGTCCAGATCCATTACTACGGCATTGCGCTCAACGACACTTTGGTTTGAATATGTCAGAGAGATCAGCAACGGATATATGATCGGCAAAAATATAGCTATAAATACAGGAAGAAAAGCAACGAAGCTGAACTTCGCCTCATTACCGATTTCTCGCCAAAAACAAAAATGAGAAAGAATACCTTTCATTGATCTTTCTCCTTTTTGGCTGCATGAATTATAACGATCTTGGATTTATCGGCTTTATGTTCCGCCTCAGGCATATCTCGATTCACATTCGTCGCACCGGAATCAGCAATACCTTCATGCATTTCAACAGGCAATGTTTTCGCCTCTGACGCTTGTTCCGGGGCGAGCAATGTTTCTTCACCGGAACTCTCAGATACGCTTCGTCCTGCAGCAGATGTATCAGTATTTTCATCTATTCCGTCGGGTATGCTCATTTCGTGCTGTATATTCTCAATACATTCTTTCTGACCACCCGGCTCAATTGCTTCCGATGGCTGAACCAGACTCCGGATATCATCTTCTTTTATTGCTTCGGGTTCAATGACAGGAGGGCTGTCCGGTACATGCAGATCGCGTGAAACCGCCTGGTTACTCTGGGATGAACGTATAGCTTCGCGCTCTTTGTCGAGCAAAAGAGAAGAAAGCGCAGGGGAAGCATCGGCTGCAACCATTTCAAGAGAAGCATGGATCTCGCGTTCCCGGCGAATTTTATGAATTCCCCACTTGATGATCAGTCTGATATCCTTAATCCGCATGATGGCAAATATGCAAATGATATAAACCACTGCCTGTTTAAGAAACATCTGATAAAATTCCCACAGGTCGCTCCAGTTGGCATCATGATACAGAAAAACCTGAACCGACTGCAAAAACGGCGTCAGGGGAATCCATGATGCAACGAACTGCAGATACCATGGCATCATTTCGAGCGGCCATGTCAGCCCCGAAAACATAACCGAAAGCATGCATATCAGATAGCTCAGCGACATCGAAACCGCCAGGGGCAGAACGATATTAATAATGGAAAACATCGTCATGCTCAAAACGATATAAACGACGAGTGCACTCAGCGCCATAAACGGCGTAGACTGCAGCACAATATCGACTCTCGGCAATCCCTGCAGATAAATGACGAGTCCGAAGATAAAGGCGAGAATAAATACAGCCACCAGACGACCAAAATAATAAACTCGTCTGCGTATGACATGCGATTTAATTTTTACAGGTATTGCTTCCTGATAACATGCACACGTCATGATGCATGTAAAAATATTCAGACAAAAGAAAATGAGAACAGGTAAAAGATATTCACTGTAAACAGTCAATGCATTGAATGGACGATCAACATCCAGATTGATCGGCATGACAGAACCCATGAGTGCCTGTTCCGGCATACCTTTTTTCTGAATGGCAATCATACTAACACCAACGGATGCTGTCTTAACTACAGTCTGAACTGCTTTATCGACGTTTTTCGCCATCAGCATGTTGGTGCCATCTATATAAGCAAATATCTGTCCCCCATTCTGAGTCTTGATACTCTGTGACAATCCGGCCGGAATATATATAATACCTCCGATCTGTCCATCATATAAAAGTTGTCTGCCCTCATCCAGAGATTCTATCGTTCCCAATACTTTCAAATCCGGACCGGAATCCAGATATAAACGTATCGTTCGGCTGACTGTACTATTATCATGATCAACAACATATACAGGGATATCCGTTACAACCCGCGTTCCATAGACGCAAAGCGTAACTACGGCGACAAACACAATAATACATGTCATCGCCAAAAACTTCGGACGACGCAGTATGATCGTCAGAAAATCTATAAACCCCTTCAGAAAAAACATGATCGTCGTCCAATCAGCTATTATCTATTTCAAAAGGTATATTGCCACACTTCATTCCCATTCGCACATCGTCCCCATACTACCATCTGGCAGTCATTCCCGGACGAAGCCCGTCAATCTTCTCCGTTGGACGCAGCTTAACCTCGAAACTCTTCAAATCAAATCGGTCACGATCCGATGTCGCACGCCAGGTCGCAAAATCTCCCATCGCCGAAATATTGGCTACGGTCATCGGAATCTTTCGATCCAGGGCTGGTACTTCTATCTCAACGACATCTCCTATTCTCAGATCTTTCAGTCTGTCTTCGCGAATGGCAAAACTGGCCCACATATCATCGCTTTTGACAATTGTAATGATGGGATAGCCCGTATTCGTCAACTCTCCTTCATGAACGACGATTTTTGAAATCTCTCCGTCGACCGGTGCGACCTGAATGCGCTCCTTCTTGTAGATCTCTATTTCTGCGGCAACACTCTCGCCCTTCGCAACCAGAGCTTCGAGTGCACGAATCTCTTCCGAACGCGCGCCTTTCGTCACTGCATCAAGTTTGGCCTCCGCCATTTCAAGCTGACTGACCGATACCTGATATTTAAATTCAACCTCATCGTACTTTGCCTGTGGAACTGCTTTTTCATCCAGCAAGGACTGCATTCGGTCGAGCATCTTTTTGGTCACATCAACCTGCGCTTTGGCGGCTTCGACCTGCTGCGCCGCAGCCTTTTTCTCCTGCGGCCGGGCACCCTTTTCTGCCAGTGCAAGCTGTGCTTTGGCAGCATCAATTGCAGACGTAGCCTGTAAAAGCTTGGCATCCAGCTCTTCAAGATTCAGTTCAGCAAGCGTATCACCGGCATTCACATGCTGCCCCTCCTGAACATAAACCTTCAGAACACGTCCAGGAACCTTGCTGGCAACATCGATCTCCGTCGCATTGATGAGCCCCGTAATCTGAATCGATTCAGGACTGCGCTTCGTCGCCGTAAGCTTGTGCATATCAACGCCGTTTTCGCAACCACTTAACCCGAATGTTCCGAGTCCCATCAGCCCTGCCAAAAGGCCAATCATGCCTATATTATATTTCAGTTTCATAGATTGCATTCTCCGATTGACACCATGACAACAAACAGCCAAAACGCTGTGATGTCTACGAAGTCAATTTAACTCAATACGAGTTTTTCTATGCTCTCAAGAATAATACCTTGTAAATTCATGGAAATATCCAGCCTGCGAAATGCCGGACTGCTGAACTGCGCGGGATTTGCAGCCTGCTCAGTCTCTGCTTCATCTATTTCCGGCTCACAGTGAAGATACATTGCCGCAGTCAACAGATAACCATGGCAAAGCGCTTCGATGGACTCAAAAATCTCCGCACTGATTTCACGGCCCGAGGGAGTACTTTTCACAACCTCCTGCCTGACCAGCTCAAAAATGCTGCTCACCGTTTCGAGAATGCGCGGCCCGTGAATCGTCGGCGACATTCGCTCCCACGCCCACAATCTCAAAAAATCATCATACTTTTCAAGTATATTAAACAACTCCCCATAAATTGCCCGCACATCAGTACCGCGCCACGTTTCATGCTCGGCGATTGCTTTCATCACTTCGCGAGAAACCTCACTTAGTACCATCATATAGAGCCCGTCCTTGGTACGGCAGAATTCATACACAAGTCGCTTATTGACGTGCGATTCCTCCGATATGGTATCAATTCTGGCACCATAATACCCACAACCCGCGAATTGTTTCCGGGCTGCACTCATAATTGGTTGTTCATACTTTGATTTTATCATCTCAATGCATTCGCCTCAAGAGTAGGATTATCACCAAGACTCAGTTTAAGTCCCGCATAAGCAATTAAAATATCAATACGTGCTTTCACATCATCCGCACGCGCCGCAGAATAACGCGTCTGAGCCGTCAGGACATCCGTATTGACAGATTCTCCCTGGGCAAACTGCGCCGTCACCGTCCGCAGATTCTCTTCTGCAAGAGAAAGCGCCTGCTGCGTAAGCTCCACTCGTTCAAGAGCCGTTTCGAGAGCCAGATACTTCTGACCAACTTCAAGCTCTATCAATTCGTGAGCTTCTTCCGACTTTCCACTTAATTCTGCTGCTTCAAACGAAGCCTTCCTGGCTTCATAATAATGTCCAAGACCATCAAATACCGTCCAGCTCATCATCAAACCGACAAGCCCCTGATTGGATGGCCTCAGAATGTCAAATCCATTGGCGTACTGGTAACTTCCGAACAATGCAACCTGAGGCACATAATCCAGAAGTGCCATTTTTCGCTTACGTTCGGCGGCCTCCTGACCGATGTTGATACGCTCCAGTTCCGTTCGCCGTTCTATCGCCTGCTTCTGATAGGACTCAAGCGAATCCAGCTGCACGGAATACGCTGATTCCGGCATCTCAAGCGCTTTGACCTCAACACCACGCCCAAGCGAAAGAACCTGCGCGAGTTTCATCCCCGCAAGCCGCGTCCCGTTGCGGGCCTCCACGACATTCTGACGGGCTTTGAGCTGCTCAACCTGCGCAGAAAGAACGTCAGAATGCGAAATCATCCCAACTGCTTCATACTTCTGCGCCATCTCCACATGCTTGCCTATCGTTTCGAGTGCCTCATCAGCAACTTCATTCATCAACTGTGCATAGACGAGCTTAAGGTAAACCTCCGTGACCTCATAGCTGATGGCAAGCGCCTTCGCCCGACGCTCCACCTCCACATTGTCAATGCCAAGCTGCGCAAGTTTCCCTGCCTGATACACCTTGAACAACGGCGTCAGCGGCATCTTGATCGTCGCACCTATCGTAAACGTAATGTTGTCCTTGATCATGATCTCTTCAGGAATAGACCCCATCAGAGCATCACCAAGCGACTGAAGCGTCGGCATAAATCCCTTCAGCAGCAGCTGGCTCGTCGCATCCAGATTGCCCATTGCCTCTGTCACCTGCCCCTTGACTTCTTCCTTGTCCATGACGTCAATTTTCGAAACATCAGTCCAGAAAAGAAGCGAGGAATCAATCGATAATATCGGCCACCAGTGAGATTCCGCTATTTTGTACTGTGCTTTGGCAGTCTCTTCCTTCGCATCAAACTGACTCCATACGTTCGAGTTTTTCTGGGCAATCTCAATTGCTTCCGAAAGTGTCAGCGTTTTTTCAGTCTGTGCATGCGCTTGTCCCGAAAACAAGGCCAGAACCAGAACCACCAACAATATCGACAGAATTTTCGTTTTCATATCATATCTCTCAAGCACATCGACACTCCCATCTCAGTGCATGTGCCCTATATTGCTTTATTGAATAATATAAAAGCATTTTACGACATTTTGTCGTTTGGAAACTGTCTGTATCACTTTATAGCCTCCCCCACGGCACTCAGGCTATAGGAAGGTAAACGACTTTTTCCCCGTTTTATTCCAACATTAAGTTGTCATTTTTTTGTCACCATGCCCACGTTTTTTGGACCGCCCGTTATTGGCTTCGCCAATACACAGGCGCCGTACAGCTATTGGCTGCGCCAATACGCTGTACGATACACTTTTGATAAAATAGCTCACACAGAATGGTGCAAACTTATAAAGAACTGAATCGTCTCACACGTATCAGATGTTCAAAGCCAACGATCAAATACGCTGAACGGCATCATTCATCGCTTATGAAACGGCAGACACAGGAAAGTGGGCCTAAAGACAGAGTGTCCCTATCCCCCATTCATTGGGCGCCCCACCCTGCCCGCCCCCACCACCAGGCTCCTGGCCTGGGCACACTCGCCCGGTGCCGATGTGCAATCGTTTTTGCACACAGCCTCCGCCGCGAAGCATAACCTTGCGTGGTGTCGGACTATGCCATCATTTTTGACCTCGTCAGATCATTAAATGATGGAAATAGTCCGCTATGTTCATCGGGAATCCGTCTTCCCTAACGGAACGAATCCCCGATGACAGAACCTTTCGGAACCCAAATGCTATATTGGGATGTTCGGAAGATTTGGGACATTTTTTTTAATAAAAATGGATATGTAGGCCCACGGTGCCGATCATAGCTCCGAGCTTTCAGCTTTGAGCATTGAGAATACTCCAAGCTCTAAGCTCAAGGCTCTAAGCTATCCAAAAGGCTCAGTACGAGTGCGGATATCGAATGAGCATTAAGCATTAAGCCATTATGCATTAAGCATTAAGCATTACGAATTATGCATTACGAATTATGCATTACGAATTATGCATTACGAATTATGCATTACCTAGCCCCTGCCAAATCCCAGCACGCCCGTTATCAAAAGGACGAACAGAACAATCAGCAGCAGAACGAGAGCAACCCCGGCATAAAAGAATACCTTCCGAAGTATCGGCCACTGATTCATGACTTTTTCCGGCAAATCCGCCAAACGCCACAGCAAACTGGTTTCGGCCTTACCCCCGCTGTTATCACCGGCATTCAGGACTTCCGGAGGATCCAGTATCGATTCGATGCGCAAAAGAGCATCGTAAAACTCGCCGGCATTCTGATAGCGTTTTGCAGGCATCTTTTCGCATGCTTTTTCGATGACAGCAGCAACCGCCGTATTTTTCAGATGCTCCGGAAACTTCAAAAGCGCGACGCGCTGCTGGGCGGCGACCTCGACCGGAGTTCCTGTAAAAACCTGCGTTCCTGTTAAAAGTTCCAAAAAGATAATACCTGCCGCGTACACATCGACACAGGGTGAAACAATCCCCCCGAGATCGAACTGCTCCGGTGCCATATAACTCGGCGTTCCGAAAACACAATTACTGGCCGCACTCATTGTCACGTTTTGGACATTGGCATTCTCGGCATGACCGATTGCCTTCGAAAGCCCAAAATCGAGGATCACAATCAACTCGTCGTAACCATGCTTCCGCGAAATCATAATATTGGCAGGCTTGAGATCGCGATGTACAATTTCGCGCTGATGGGCTTCCTGCAGGCCACTCAGGATCTGCAGCATGATCTTTTTCGCCCGTTCAAAAGGCATTCCCCAACCGGTTCCCATGATGGACATGAGCTGTACGCCCTCGATGAGTTCCATCGACATCCACATGTTGCCATCGAAACTCCCGGTGCTGTACAGCCGAACGATGTTGGGATGCTCGAGACGCGATGCAATATTGAGTTCGCGTTCAAAGCGCTTGTCGATATCCTTGCTGATATTCTTGGCCGAAGGCAATATGAGCTTGAGTGCTTCATCGCGATCGAGAACGAGGTTCCTGACGCGATAAACGACACCAAAACCACCGCGTCCCAGCTCAGAAATGATCTCATAGTGCGCAATTCTGTCGCCGGCTTTCGGCAATTTTTCTTCAACATCGGCAGCCCAAAGCATCTCGCGATCAAACAACGCATTCGGCGAACTGATGATTGCCGTTTCGCTGCTCCCGATGTCCCCGGCATCATTCCCCCACGCTCTGGGGCTTTCGTTGACAGTACAGGGCCGGCCTACATTGAGATTTTGAGATGGAATACCCGGCGAAAGCGGCGGCATCTCGGCAATGGTTGCCTGCAAATCCACCTTGCGAGGTATCGGCGGCAGCTGCATTCTGTTGTCGGTTACCTGCGGTACATTGAGCCGGGTTGCCTCATCACCGCTGCCGTATAAAACCGCTTTTTGTTCCTCATCGAGCTCAAAGTCCGCAATCGTTTCACTCACCGAACTTCGGTTCTGATCCTGAGCATTCAACATCATCTATATCACCAAAACTCACGATTCAATGTCCCCCGGGCCCTACATATACAGGTAGTTCGGAAATTCGGCAAAATGTTCGTGCAATCATTCAAGCCCGCAATCTTCAAATCGAGCGTATGGGCGGCCAAAAATGGCAGCCCATAGCGAGAACGGCGAGTGTATGGGCCGATCCGAAAGGCCCATAACGAGCCGAAGCAAGCGTATGGGCAGCCGAAGCGGCAGCCCATAGCGAGCTCAGTCAAATAATTTAAATCCCAGCCTGAGGAAAAACGCAAATTCGACCTCGTTGTAATCATTCGAACCACGTGTTTTTCTTTGCCTGAACATAATATTGCCGTTCCAGTCATGGAGCGCCAGATAGGAAGTCTTATACCAATTTTCCGTTCCGAGATGGATAGGCAGCTCAGCCACAAATCCGATAACAAATCCATTCTTGCCGAATATATCCAGGGCGAGACGCGGTTTGACCTCAAAAGCATGAACGTACGACCTGATTCTCCATTTCCTGTTGCCGAAGCGATAATAGGCCGCCGGTTCCTGTCCCTCCTCGAATCCGACCTCGCTGCGATAATAATACCCCACACCGGCCCCAATCGAAAACTGCAACTGCTGCCCCGAAATATGGAACTCGGGTATCACCCCTACGGCAGCAGACATAATATCATCCAATGATAATCTCAGATCGAATTCGCTGTATAACCCGCCAAAACGCCCCAGCTGATATCCGAAATCGCAGGCCAGAGCGGTGACTTTCTCAGTTCCGATGCCAAGGCCCACAGAACCTCGCCAGCCAGCCAGTTCCGCAACACGACTCGGTGCAGCCCCATTTGATTCCGCCTCGTTCTGCGCAAATGACAGTACCGGACACGCCAGGAATCCCGCCAAAACGACGAAAATGAATATCAGCTTTCTCATCACGGCAGCTCCTGCCCCTCATTCGGGTCGCCAGCCCAGTCAATTTCCCGGCATTCTCCAACTTTCACCCAGACACCATACCGACACATCTCCAGTTTGCCCCCCTCACAGCGTTCCGCAAACGCCTCACAAGCTGCTGCATCTTCGTTCACAATCTTTCCATCAATGCACTTGCCGTCCTGACAGCCGATTTCGCACTCCGTCGCATACCACCCCGTCATCTGTCCAGACACCGAACCACAGATTATCATGTAATTATCCATACAGTCTCGTTCACCTATATCACAGGCTACCGGAGGCTCACCATACGCGCAGCCCATGACCGTGCTCAGACTGGCGACACCCGCCCACAAAAAAGGATCGCGTATGAACAGCCGAACTGACTTGTTCATCGAACTCACCGAATCGGACAACTTTCGTATTTTCCCCAAAATGCGCATCTTCTTGAATTTCACCGTTAAGTTATTTCTTTCATGCCCTTTACCAAAGGGGATTCGTTCAAAATAGTCAATATCACCATCACTTTCAATATGCCGGTGTTTGGATCCTCGCCTATGCGCATCGCGCATACGGCTCGCCGGTGCGGCTATCGCTTTGCGATACGCCGCACCCACCTTTTGGACAAAACAAACCCTAACCGGCAGCCATTCCCTGCCATCACAAGTACATCCCGATGAATGACACATCCAAATGGCACGTATGAGAATATGATTGCATTTCAACCGCACGAACGGCGCATCTGCCGGCGTCTGACTTGAGGAGAGCACGTCTCCGGGAGAACCTGATTTGGGATTGCACGCACACAGAATGGCCGCAGAACAGATCCTCCCGGCTTGATGCTATCAGGGCCATTCCAGATGGTGATAACTGTATTTGAGTGACGTACTGCCGGTCGCTTTAAAGCCCGTCGAGCTCGTTGCGGTACAGGTGATCGTGCTTGTACCAAATCTGTCGCCTTCCATCGCGGCGCCGCATTTGCCGCCGCCGGCATCGACATCGCTGATGCTGTAATTGCCCGAATTGGTTAAGGTCGCATCATGTACCCATATCACGGTATCCGGGCTAGTGCACGTGATCCTGACATCCGTTTTGTCCGCAGGCCGATTGTTGGTATCAAGCGAGAATGTGCATTTGGCAAACCCCTGCACTGAAGTGCATCCTGCAGTGCCGGAACACGAAACATTTAGCTTTCCGTTGGTGATACTTTCATCATCTATGACTCTAAAATCGGGGGTTTTCAAAAAGTATCCGAAATAAGCATAGTCGTCAGAATCCGTTGCCACCTCGAGGTTGGCGATATTATTGGTATTGCGCGTCGTATCATCGTTCGGGAAAACATAAAAAGTTTTGCCGGTATCCCATTCATCAGGCTTAATGGTCTGTGTCGCTTTGTTCGAGGCCAGGATACTGCTGTTCGATGGTGCAACTCGGATGCGATCGTTTTCCCTGGTCAATTTGACCGTAACATCATGAGTGGGTTTGGATTTGAGTTTGACCGTAACCGTCTGCGATTGTGTCGATTTGGATTCGTACAATACGGTACCGCTCGCCTTGATATCCACACCGATCGTGTCGACATTCGTCACCTTAATATTGGTACTCTGGGTCATTTTGTCATATTTGGGATCGGTCGATGATGCGGTTCCGGTAATTTTTACATCGATATCATCCGTTGCGATATAGTCACGGACTGCTGTGAATTTAATATCCTGAGGTTTATTATAATTATCAGGGGTGAAGATCAGTTGATTTACAGACAAAGTCAGATGATCGAATGTATCTGACGTATCGACATTGGTTGGCATCAAATTGATTGTCACGTTGCTCATGGGCTTGGTCGCAATCATGACGTGCAGAATACTGGAGTCTGAACCATCCTTTGCGGCTTCAATGATGGTCGTTTTGTTTGCCTTGAAATTGATCTTTGCCGTGTCATTATCCTCATTGATGCCCTCGACCTCGAGCTTCATTCCGTTGTAGGAGGTATTGACGTTGGTGTCTTTGGAAGATGCCGTCAGAATCAGTTTGCAGTGTGCATCGCCGTCTTCCACTTTATCATCGATGCCAATGACCGTCACTTTCTGGGCCGTGCCACAATCCTCGCTGTTAAACAACAGATCTACTGATGTGACGATACTCTTGCCTTCTTCCGAATAAATGCCACATTCCTCAGGCTTATCCGTCGTTGCCGTAACCGTAGTCGGCATGACGGGACACGAAGAAAGACTGACTTCAATATCAGCCTTTTCGCCGGACTCGCTCACATAAAACCCCTGGGTATCCGCCACCAGTGACAGTTTTGGATATGTGCATTGCCATTCGCCCTTAACACACTCGCACGATTCTGCACCTGCCGGTTTGTCCGCCTCCTCGCACTTTTTATCGATTTCGGTGCAGTTCTCCCATTCGCCCGTCGACTTATTGCAGGTGCACCCAGTCGCATCGGCGGGCTTCGTCTCTTCGGAACATTCCTTGTCGCCGGTTGTTGTGCAGTTCTCCCATTCGCCCGTCGACTTATTGCAGGTGCACCCAGTCGCATCGGCGGGCTTCGTCTCTTCGGAACATTCCTTGTCGCCGGTTGTTGTGCAGTTCTCCCATTCACCCGTCGACTTATTGCAAGTACAGCCCGTCGCGCCGGCGGGTTTGGCGGATTCCGGGCATTCCTTTGAATCGCCGGTCGTTGTGCAGTTCTCCCATTCACCCGTCGACTTATTGCAGGTACACCCAGTCGCATTGGCGGGCTTCGTCTCTTCGGAGCATTCCTTGTCGCCGGTTATTGTGCAGTTCTCCCATTCACCCGTCGACTTGTTGCAGGTACAACCTGTCGCATCAGCGGGCTTCGTCTCCTCGGAGCATTCCTTGTCGCCGGTTGTTGTGCAGTTCTCCCATTCACCCGTCGACTTGTTGCAGGTACAACCTGTCGCATCAGCGGGCTTCGTCTCCTCGGAACATTCCTTGTCGCCGGTTGTTGTGCAGTTCTCCCATTCGCCCGTCGACTTATTGCAGGTGCACCCAGTCGCATCGGCGGGCTTCGTCTCTTCGGAACATTCCTTGTCGCCGGTTGTTGTGCAGTTCT
>JAFRYG010000133.1 GCA_017441205.1 Pseudomonadota bacterium | reverse complement strand
GGTGTGGCCCCAAACTGACGTGTTTTGCTGATGTTTGTTTCGAAAATGTAAAAATAGGTGACCCCTGCGGCGAATATTCATTGTGTGATTCCGGCGAATGCCGCGAAGGTGTATGCGCTTCCATCTCAACGGAGTATGGCCCCTGCAATGAACAGCTTGCCTGCCCGGGCGGCAGCGTTTGTATCGATAAAATTTGCGTCCCCACAAAAGGAAATTGTACTTCGAATACAGAATGCAAGGGCGATTCCTATTGCTGCCTGGATGAATCCTGTAAGGAAAAACTCAATATCTGCATACCTTATTCCAGTGAAAAACCTTATGATCCGGAATGCAAATTCAAAATTAAAGAGGGTATTTTTGAGGCCGCAGTGCAATGCTACTGGCAGCCGAAAGTTCATCCGAATTCAAATAATCTTTTGAATTCTGTTGCTGTCGGAAAAGTTCATAATAATCAGAATATCGAAAAACCGCTGATAGTCTTTATCTCAACCGGAACGAGCTATTCCGATGATGGAATGCTGCGGATTATTCATTCGGAAACATGCGAAGATGTCGAGAGTATTCCTCTGAGTGCATCCGAAAGCAGGAATAATCTTGCTTTGGCAGATTTTGATGGCGATGGTTATATGGAAATCGTGGTCTACAATGATTCAAGACCGGTGATTTATAAGTGGGATGCGGGTTCGTCATCCCATAAGCCAACGACGCCAAATCTATCCCTGGGGATTGGGCGCATGTTTGGTACGTTTTCCATTCATGATCTGGACAATGATGGAGTCCCGGAAATCATTGGTACAAATGGTACTATAGTGCATGCCGATGGAACTGTCCTCTCCAGCCAATCGATCGTAAACGGTGATTTGGTATCGCCTGCTCTCGGTGATCTCAATGGCGATGGTAATGTCGAATTCATTACCAATGGGGCTGTATATCGCTGGATGCCTGCTTCCAACGGATGGACGATGCTGAGCACTTTCGATGCCGCAAGCGCTCGAAAACAGATTGCCTATGCCGATTTCGGAACACCAGGATCAAATCCGTCACAATTTGATTTTCAGCATTTGGATGGAAAGGCAGAAATTGTTCTTGGCGGAATTGGTTTCCTCCAGGTATGGGCGATTTTTGGTGCTGATGGTTCAGTGCTTCCCAGTCCGCAGAGCATTATGAGACAGCAATTTGTAAGTGGCGGATATGCATATCCACCTGCAGTCGGCGATTTTAACGGTGACAAAAAACCCGAAATCGGTATCGCTTCGCGTTCCACTTTTGGCGTGTACGATCCCAAATGTAAGGAAGCTGTGCCTGGCAAGTGCAAAGCGCCCAATATTATCTGGGAGAGCCCCACTCAGGATCTTTCCGGTTTCGCGGGCGCGTCTGCTTTCGATTTCGATGGAGACGGAAAGATCGAAATCGTTTATGGCGATGAATGTTTCACGCGCGTTTATGATGGTCTGACCGGTGAAGTCCTGTTCTCCAGTTACAGAAATTCCGCAACAGTTATTGAGTATCCGGTGATTGCGGATGTCGATGAAGATGGAAGTACTGAAATCGTCATCGTCTCTGATCATTACGCATGCGGAAAAAACGTGGATAATTCGCACCGCGGCGTCAAATGCGAAGATGATTCAGACTGTTATTCACGCTCCTGCGTGGGCGGATTGTGTCGGTGTACGGATGATACCCAGTGCAACTGGCAGACCATCAATGATGAAGTGTTCAAACAGTACTCATGTCTCGAGCCTCTGGCCGGTGATGCTGGCGGCGGAAATGTCTGTCGTGCTGTTCAGGGAAAAAA
This sequence comes from Pseudomonadota bacterium, assembly GCA_017441205.1. Classification (GTDB taxonomy): domain Bacteria; phylum Myxococcota_A; class Bradymonadia; order UBA4248; family UBA4248; genus UBA4248. Next base: position 17,799 of record JAFRYG010000133.1, on the reverse strand, counting down.
GATGCCTGGGGTGACGATTCTGCGCGATCGCCTCGATCGCTGGGTTTCGTCAAGAACCGTATGGAATCAGCACGCCTATAACATCACGAATGTCAACGACGATGGTACAATCCCCAAAACAAGTGACTGGAAGCAGAATTTCCTGATTGAAGGCCTCAATAACTATCGCCAGCAAAAACAAGGTGCGACGGGCACGGGGGTTGCCCCGGATATTACCGGACGATTCACCTCTGCTGCAGATGCATGCAGGGGCGATGCAAGTGGCATTTCGCTTAAAGCTCAGGTTTGCAACCGCGGTACAAAGGCTGTCGGTTCCAAAATGCCCGCTGTGTTCTACAAAGGCACTATCGCTCCAGAAAATATTCTCTGCGTCTCCTATACGTCCGAGATGGTGCCGGTGCAGGACTGTCGCGATGTTTCATGCTCCATTACCAAGCAGCAGGCTGAGGAACTCACTAACGTAAAAATCATTCTCGTCGTCAATGACGATGGCAAAGGTGGAAAAACTACCGTTGAATGCAACGAAGCCAATAATACTGACGAAATTACCATGGCCGGTTGTCAGATTAACTAGAGTGTTTTCTTTTTCCGGCCGCGGCTATTGGCGGCTTTGCCGCCAATACGCCTCGCGAAAACCGCTATGCGCCAGGGCGCATACGCGGTTTTGGGGCCATTCTTAGCAGTTAGGCTGACCATTGCATTGTTCAGACCTTCCCTAAGGAATCTTTGAATAATTAATTCTATATTTCTGAAACCCGCTTCCCCTCGCCGTTTACGGAGAGGGAGCTGTGGGGCAAGAACGCAGAGTTCTGTTTTTTGTTGTTTTTTGCCTGTCGCCCTTTCAGGGCTTAGCCCCAACAAACATCCAGCTTTTTGCAATTTTCATAAGACCTTCCCTAAGCTTATCAACACTCTGGCAGTACAGATCCATAAATATATATCTTGCTTGTATATGATTTATTACAAAAGATCGTCAGAACTCAGAATTTGCAGTGTCCCGGTTGCTGCACTTCGGATTTCGGGGAGTCCAGGGGGATGTGTCTTATGCGTTTTGAGGCTCTGGTATCCTGGTGCAGTCTGGTTCTCAAAATGATCGACGAGCGTATCGATGCCGGGAGACGGAACGGATCCCGGCGTGGTAGCCGCGTCGCCGCACCGTATCGAGGCGAAGAGACGGTCTTCAGAACGTCTCGCGGCGAGATAGGGGCGGAAAAAAAATGACTCGCGGCGAGATAGGGACGGAATAGTAACACAAAATGCAGCATCCATCTTGCATGCCTCCCACGATGATTTTTCGGCCGTATTGCCGAAGGCAATAGGCCGAAAGGCGAGCTGTAGAGCCGTGTCGTGACACGGCTCAAAGCGAGCACAGATATGATTATAAAGGCCGTATTGCCAAAGGCAATAGGCCGAAAGGCGAGCTGTAGAGCCGTGTCGTGACACGGCTCAAAGCAAGCCACAATATGAGGTTGCGAACGCTCTGTATTCCTGAGTATAGTGAGCAATGACGTGGCTATGCCGATTATGTAGGCTGGCTGTAGAATAAAGGGTTCATATCAATGTCCAAAACTGTTTATCTTGGTATTACCGGAGACATCATCCATCCCGGGATTATCAATATCATCAACGAGGGCGCAAAACACGGTGAGCTGATCATTGGCCTTCTGACTGATTCAGCCATCGTTTCGCACAAACGTCTGCCTTATCTGACGTATGAGCAGCGCAAAACTGTGGTCGAAAGCATCAAAGGTGTGAGCCGGGTGGTGCCGCAGGAAGAGTGGAGCTACGTTCCGAATCTCATCAAATACAAGCCGGATTTCATCATTCACGGCGATGACTGGAAGACAAATTATCTTTCGAAAATTCGCGAAGATGTCTTCGAAACGATGAAAGCATGGGGTGGGCAGGTCATTGAAATTCCCTATACCCAGGGCATTAATTCCACCGAACTCGCCAATAATGCATCCGTGATTGGAACGACGCCGGATGTTCGCCTCAAAAGCCTGCGGCGGCTCATCGCAGCCAAGCCTGTCGTGCGCATCATGGAAGCACATTCCGGCCTGAGCGGCCTCATTATTGAGAATATCGAAGTCAATAAAGAGGATGGCATCCACCGTTTCGACGGCATGTGGTCTTCGTCATTGACCGATTCGACCAACAAAGGCAAGCCGGATATTGAGGCCGTCGACTTGACGACGCGCCTGCAGTCGCTCACCGATATATTGGAATGCACGACCAAACCCATTATTTACGACGGCGATACAGGCGATATTGCCGAGCATTTTGTCTTTACGGTGCGTACGCTCGAAAGAAATGGCGTTTCTGCCGTCATTATCGAAGACAAAAAGGGACTCAAAAAGAATTCGCTTTTCGGAACCGAAGTCAGACAGGAACTCGCCAGCGAAGAAGAGTTCTGTCACAAGATCGCCGAAGGCAAAAAAGCTCAGGTGACAAAGGACTTCATGATTATTGCCCGCATTGAAGAGATCATTGCGGGGCGTTCTGTCGACGAAGCGCTTGCCAAAGCTTATGCCTGCGTCAAAGCGGGTGCTGACGGCATCATGATCCATTCCAAGAATAAGTCCGGCGAGGACATCAAGGAATTTTGTCAGCGATTTCGCCAGGAATATGCGAAGATCCCTCTTGTTTTGGTGCCGACGACATACAACCAGTTTACGGAAAAAGAGCTTGCATCGTGGGGCGCGAATGTCATCATCTATGCCAACCATATGCTTCGGGCAAGCTATCCTGCCATGGTAAAGGTGGCCGAGACGATTTTGCAGGCCGAACGTTCCCTCGAAGTAAATGACTTGTGTATGCCGATTAAACAGATTCTTGAACTCATCCCGGGGGGGAAATAATTATGATCAGACAAGCAATCATCGCTGCCGGTGGTATGGGCACGCGATTTGGCGAATTTACAAAGGAAATGCCAAAGGGTTTTATTGAAATCGATGGCATTGCCATGGTGGAGCGATCTGTCCGGAAGCTCATCGCAAACGGCGTCGAAGAAATCATCATCGGAACCGGACACTGCTTTGCGTGGTATGATGAACTGGCAAAGCGATATCCGTGCATCAGAACCGTTCGCAATGATAATTACGCAAACACTTCCAGTATGGGAACGGTTGCGGTTTGCGCGCCCTATATTAAAGGTGATTTCTTCCTGCTCGAAAGCGATCTCATCTATGACGCCGTCGGATTAAAAGTCCTTGCCAATGACCCGCGATCGAATGTCATCCTCGCAAGTGGTCCGACGCACTCCGAAGATGAAGTCTATCTCGAATGCAATGGTGACAAAATCATCACGCGTTCAACCAAGGATAAGGCGTCAGTAAAACAACATGCCGGGGAACTCGTCGGCATATCAAAGCTGTCAAAGGCCTGCCTGGATGAGATGATGGCTTTTTATACCGCTGATGCGTCACGAATTAAGATGGATTATGAAAATGTCCTCGCATCTGTTTCTTCGGCAAATGGCGGACATTCCGATATTTTCGTTCGTAAAATCGAATACTATGCGTGGGCTGAAGTAGATAATAAAGCCATGCTGGACCGCGCAATTACTCAGATTTGGCCACGCATCGCCGAAAATGAATCGCTCTGGAACGTTCGCCGAGAAGTGCTTTTGAATCCGGGGCCTTCCACGACGACGGATTCTGTCAAATATGCGCAGGTTTGTGCAGACATTTGCCCGCGCGAACTCGAATTCGGCAATTTAATGGAATGGTGCGGTATTGAACTGACGCGATTTGTGGCTGATCCCTCCAAATATACAACAGTCATGTTCGGTGGTTCCGGAACAGCTGCCGATGAAGCAATGGTATCTTCGTGCGTGCCGCCCGACGGTAAACTCCTCGTCGTTGACAATGGTTCCTACGGTGCACGAATGGCCAAAATCGCTTCGGTCTATCACATCAATATGGATGTGTTTAAGTCGTCACCCTATGAACCGATCGACATCAATGCTCTCGAAAATCAAATCAAATCCGGCCACTATACGACACTCGCCATCGTTTATCACGAAACGACGACAGGTCTTCTGAACCCACTCGAAATCATCTGCCCGATGGCAAAAAAATACGGCCTTGTCACGATTTGCGATGCAGTTTCGGCGTATGGCGGCATGCCGATGGACCTTGAAGCACTCGGCATCGACTTCGCTTCATCGACGAGCAACAAACACCTTCAGGGTATGGCTGGCATTGGGTTTATCGTCTGTAAAAATGAAGAGTTGCTCAAACAGAAAGACTGGCCCATGCGAAATTACTATCTGAATATCTATGATCAGTATCAGTATTTTCTCAAAACAAAGCAGACGCGCTTTACACCGCCGGTGCAGACTTTTTATGCACTTCGACAGGCCATTATCGAGACAAAACAGGAAACCATCGAAAAGCGCTTTGAACGCTACACATCGTGCTGGAAAATCCTCGTGGATGGCATCACACAAATGGGCCTGGATATGCTCGTCAAAGCGGAACATCAGTCTCATTTTATTACCGCGATTCTGATTCCCAAATCGCCACAATATGATTTTAATCAGATGCATGATCTTGCGCGCAGCCACGGGTTTACTATCTATCCAGGCAAACTCGGAAATATTAATACTTTCCGCATCGCGAACATGGGAGATATCCGGCCCGAAGAAATGGCGCGTTTTATCCCGGTTCTGCGTGATTACATGCATTCCATCGGACAGTGTTAGCGAGATATATAAAAATGAAAGTAGAATCATTCGTAAATATACTTGGTGCAGATTTTTATACAGGTGTTCCCGACAGCCAACTCAAGGCGCTTTGTAATTATCTGATGCATGTCTATGGCATCGATCCCCATCATCACATCATTGCCGCCAATGAGGGAAATTGCACAGCACTTGCGGCTGGTTATCATCTGGCAACAAATAAAGTGCCCGTCGTTTACATGCAGAATTCAGGCGAAGGCAATATCATCAATCCCGTCGCATCGCTCCTCAATGACAAGGTTTATGCGATTCCTATGATCTTTGTCATTGGTTGGCGCGGTGAACCCGGTGTGCACGACGAACCGCAGCACATCTATCAGGGCGAAGTCACCCTCAAACTCCTCTCTGACATGGATATCGCCCACTTCGTCGTTGGCCCCGATACAACCGAAGACGAACTCGCCGTTCAAATGAATGCGTTTAAAGCGATTCTCGATGCCGGAAAAGATGTCGCCTTCGTCATTCGCAAAGGTGCACTCAGTTATAGTGAAAAAGTGGTTTATCAAAATCACTTCACCATGAAGCGCGAAGAGATCATACAGCATATTGTGCGCGTAAGCGGCGAAGATCCTATCGTTTCGACCACAGGAAAAGCCAGCCGCGAACTGTTCGAAACCCGTGAGTCCAATGCACAGGCCCACAAATATGACTTTTTAACCGTCGGTTCGATGGGGCATTCCTCATCCATTGCACTGGGCGTCGCATTGAACAAGCCCGATCGCAAAGTATGGTGCATTGATGGCGACGGTGCGGCTCTGATGCATCTGGGTGCCATGGCTGTGCTGGGCGCAAACAAGCCGTCAAATCTCGTTCACATCGTCATCAATAACGGATCACACGAGACAGTTGGCGGCATGCCGACAGTCATGAATCAAGCCGATCTCGTTGGTATCGCCAGCGCTTGCGGCTATCCCCGTGCGGTCAGTGTCGATAACTTCGAAAACCTCGACCGCGAGCTCAATTTGGCAAAATCCAGCAATGAACTTTGCCTGATCGAAGTCAAATGCGCGATTGGAGCGCGCGATAATTTAGGACGACCGACCATCCCCGCCATTAAGAATAAAAAGAACTTTATGGATTTTCTTGCGGAATAGATTAATTCGTAATTCGTAATGCGTAATGCCTAATTGCGCATTACATATTCTTTGTTGTCTTGGTGATAGACATAAGAATTTTCAAAATTTCCTGGCAATCTGAAAAAATACTGTCAAAAACGGCTTTCTCCAGGTAACCGCTTTCGTGAAGCAACTCCAGCCAATATTCCGTTTCGCTTGCCTATTTCAATGCGATATACATTTTGGCATGGAAGTCGGCCTTACTTTGTCCTCGAATCGCCTCTTTAACATTTGCACCTATACTTGTTCCGCTTCGAAGCATTTGCCTGGAGAGTACATATTCCTTCTTCTCACTGCCAAGATGTTGGCATACCTTGATAATCCTTAAAGCAAAAGACTTACTTTTATCCACGATCACATTACTCATCTTGCCCTCCATCAAACATCAAACATCAAACATTTATGCATTAAAAATTATGCATTATGCACTATTAATTGCGCATTATGCACTACAAATTGCGCATTACGCATTACGCATTGCGCATTACGCATTACGCATTGCGCATTACGCATTACGCATTACGCATTACGCATTGCGCATTACGCATTACGCATTACGCATTGCGCATTACGCATTACGCATTACGCATTACGCATTGCGCATTACGCATTACGCATTCTCATGAGGTTCAGTCATTTCCTCTTTTTTCCCGAGAAGCTCATTCTCTTTATTGATCAGATAATCGACGACATTTTGGGCACTTCGGCCGATTTCTTCCCAGCATTCAGAGCGCACTTCGTCTATGCCATTTTTAGAAACCGGGTTTTGTATTGTATTTAAGATCACATCCTTTATATTGGCAAACTGTGTTTCATCCAATTCCAGGCCAATTTTAGGCAAAACGCGAAGTGTCCACATTTCATCATCAATCCACGCTGCATCGTAGGGGGCAATATCAATATTTTGTGGTCGTGTATATAAAACAGGTCTGTTGAACAAAAGTGTATAATCGAAAATCACCCCGGAAAAATCACTAATCATGATATCTGCATTGTTAAGACTGTCAAAATTGTCATTATCAAAATTCCAGGACACATTACTTTTGTCTTTGTATGTATTTTGAAGACTGTCGAGAAGTTCCTTTTCTGCTGTAAGCGACTGCGGGTGAGGTCGGATGACAATATCAAAACCTGTTGCGGCCAGTGCATCGATGAGTTTTTTTCCATAGAGGCTTAACAGCGAGCTTTTTCCCCAGGATGGCGCAACGAGTACATTGAGTTTCTCATTTTTTTGCTTCTCTGTATGTTCGATGCGTTCCTTAATCGGATCGAAATATAAGCAGCCAGCGATCACGACTTCTTTGGGCTTTTCATCTCTGATCTTTTCGATTTTGCGCAAAAAGATTTCCTGATTCTTTCCGGTTGCCAGTATCGCGTCGTAATTGACAAGTCCAAACATGCGATAATCCGACAGATCACCGGCATGATGGGGCACATGCACATACCATTTGACATCCCGGCTTCGCTTCCACTGAAGAACGTCAAGCCCAGGAGTCGTGGCAAGTACGATATCGGCTTTGAGCATATTCAGCCGAACCAACCCCTTGTTCCCTTCTCCAATAAATTCAGCTTTGATATGATCATATTTGGCGTTCAGAGCCGGATCATCGGGGGATTGCGTTAAATATAACAAATCGACGCCACGCTTTTCAAACTCATCACAGACAGGTTTAAACACGTTCCAGTAGCGTTTATGATCGCTGTAAATCACAAAAGCCGTTCTGTCTTTGGCTTCAATGACTTTACCGGCACTGATCAGCATCTTGAGTTTAATGATGAGTGCACGTCCGGCAAAAACTGCGGTTGTCGCCAATCCGACGAAAAGCGAAAAGAGCATGGACCCGGTTCCCGGATCGATGTAAGCAAGCATATCGAACATTATTTGCCCCCATCTACTTTGACATCTGCAAGCCTGGCTTTTTCCTTCTCTTCCGGATGTTCGTTAAACCACTTTTCCAGCGGTGTCCAGTTTGATTCTACAAATATATCATCCTCAACATGATATGCTGCTTCAAGATACAGGTTAAACTGCTTGTCATTTTTATGAAAAGAGGTATTGAAATCCTTGGGAACCTTGTTGGCATTGTAAAGGTTATATCCTTTCTGTTTATTGCCGGAAAGCTTTTTGCCGGTATATGGATTGATATCACTGATGCCGAGATTCATAAGGCTGAGTTCCGGTGTATCGGCATTGGTCATAAACGTTTTATCCGTTTTGATTTCACCGGAAGCGTCAAAATCCTTGACCATGAGAAGCGGCTGATAACAACCATATTCTGTGTTATTTGAAAAATCGGGTGCAAGATGTTCTATAATATCCCTGAAGCCGTGATCAGAAACAATGATGATTCTCGTATTGTCGTAGCAGTTGTTTGCTTTAAGGTACTTAATCCATTCACCGATGAGCAAAAGGGCCGATGCATTGGATTGATAATTTTTCAGTGTGCTGTAATCATTTGCAGTGGTGTAGGGGTAGGTTACCTTCCCCCTGGACTCCGGGGCTTTGGCAGCTTTTGACAGCTTATAATCAGGCGGTTCAAAGAAAATGCCGGCATGGGTGAGCATATTATGCATCATGGTGTAAGTATTTTTATCCGACGAAAAATCGGTCAGCTGGGATAAATAAAATAACTCGCTGTAACTTTTGACATCTATTGCTGCCAGAAGCATGTAGGATTTGGAAAAATATTTACCCGAATCATAATAGAGAAATCTCAAGGTCGGAGACATCATCTGCATGAAGGAAAATCTGGGCAGAGCATTTCTGACTTTATCATCCATCTGTTCACCCGATGAAACTTCAGGATGTTCACTGACGAATTTATCGGTAAGTCCGGGAATATGCGCATGGACTGTGGTGTCAGGCAATCCTTCAAACGGCGTAAAATCCTCGAAATTGGAATAATTGGGATACTGTGGATCAAAGTCATTGACCGACCAGCCGGATGACGAAAAAATCTTTGGCATGACCAAAAGAGATTCATTATTTTTCTGCCACAGAAATTCATCCTTGCGAAGGTTGATGTTTTCCGGTGTGTACTCATAACCGCCATATAATGGGGGAGCCCCTTTGTTTGTAGAATCGGAAAATGAGATGGTATTCGGGTAAAATGTAAACCCGGAGTAAACCTTTGCAAGTTCAGGGAATTCATTCAGGATGTGGGGCAGGAACACGCCTATTGCCCTGTCCAGGAAGATAACAAATACATTTTTGTGGTTTTGGGAAAGGTGAAAGACCGGTGCAATCTGATCTGCGTCGTTTGCCTTTTGTGTATTCTGCAGGTTTGCACGATATTCCTGATAAACGCTGTGAATATCAGCGGCATTTTTGGCAGACAGGCCTGCATAACCCAGGCATAGCGCACACATCACCATTGCCGCATATTGAATTTTCTGTTTTCGTTCGACGAAAACGAGTATTGCCACGACAACAATAAGAACCAGAATCGGCCCGATGACGAGAATGGGCGAAAACTGCAGCAGAACATCCGCACTGTCGAGTTCTCCCTTTATACTCACCGTCGTGTAATCCTGTTTGAACAGGTAGGCATTGAGGGCTGCAACAATGCCGCCGCAGGTAAACAGCCATACGAGTGCGTATTTTACCCTGCGTTTAAACATCAGATAGATGGCAAGCGGCCAGACGATGAATAAACCTGCGCTGAATGCCAGTGATGAAAAAATGTAGGAAATGGGGGAATCTGTTTCGCCGAGAAATGAAAATTCAGTCGGACTCGATGCGATCATGCTTGACGGCAGCAGTGTGCCGCTCATCAGAGCGAGACTGATCGCAGAAAATATGAAAAGAGCAAAATAGGATTTTTGATGCGCTGTATATTTAGGTTCAACTTTGGCAAACCAGCGGTTGTACAACCAGATTAAACCCGGCATGGCAAGGACTGCCAGAGTCATCAGATAAATGTTTGCTTTTTCAACAAAAGCATCACCTTTTTGATATAGTATAAAACTCACTGCTACGAATATAAAAGCAGCATCCAGACAAACCGCAACCAGTATATTTTGTTTATGTTTGCTGCAGTATTTCTGGACGATGTTTTTAAAGAGACTGAACAGATTGTTCAAAATCCAGTAAAAAACGAGTCCACTCGGTGATGTATAAAGAAGGGCGAGAAAAATCGCCGCCAGAACGTAAATCTGAACCTTTTCTCTCAGCGGCGCGCCCTTGGAATATATCCACCCGGAAACGCAGTTGATAAGCGTCATGATTACGGGAAGCAGATGAATGGTCAGACCGCCAATGACGAGTAAATTGTCCGGCTCCCCGAGATTCTGCAAAAACCAAAATGACTTGTTGTGCAGTGCTTCACAGTGGGAAAGATAATGATAGGCAGCAATAAAAAATGGGATTTCAATGAGGATGGAAAGTGATGAACGAAGTGAATAGATGGGGCTGTAATGATTGAGTTTGTAATAGGCACTCAGCATCATGTACTGTTCGTCGCCCTTGAATGCTTTTTTGATGTGCTTTACCCAGTGCTGCAGTTTGTTCTGGATTTTCCGTTCTTCCAGCTGCAGTGCATCCGCAATATTATACAGCGGGAGGGCAAAAAAATTGACGGCGATGCTGACAAAAATAATGGCGCCGCCAACACCGAGATGCAGCTTATCATGGGAAAAATTAAAGACAACCTCAATAATAAATTCGATCGGCTGTATTATCAGTGTGTATAACAGCGTAAGAATGGACATGGAAAAGCCTATTTCAATTTATAATGTGTCATTCGTCATGTGCCCCTTTGGTGGAGATGTACTGCGAGGCTTCGGCATCAGAACGAGAGTCTGCACTGCACACCGATTCCCGCAGGTAAAAGTGGAAATCCGTAGATCAGTTTGCCTTTAAAAGCAATGATAATTTCAGGCATCACTGCTCCGTGGTTCTTGGTTTGGGGCGCGGCTATTGGCGGCAGTGCCGCCAATACGCCTTGCGAAAACCGCTATGCGCTGGCGGCGCATACGCGGTTTTGCAATTTGTTATAGATGTATGACATATCCACAGGACAACAGCTGCTGTTCAGAATGACAGATGGCGAATTTATCCGGAAAAGGAATAAATCATTCTTTCCTAGAAATATTCACACTTATTGGCCCAGTTGGTCATCCGTGCTCTGTTTTCTTCTGACAATCCACTTCCATAAAATGGCTCTATACATGTCTCTATACTCGATAAATCCCATGAACTCAGATCAATGTTAAATTCATCTGTATTATAAAATGCCATGTTCATATTCCTGACATTGGATGTATCCCACTTACTGATGTCGCGTCTGAATGCGCAGGCGTTATAAAACATACTTTCCATGTTCGTGACATAATGCGTATCCCACATTTCAACTTCCGGATTAATTGTTTCATCACGTTCATAAACTGCATAACAATGGTGTGCAAACATATCGGATGTGTCCGTGAGTAAAGTCGCATCGGGAATGTCATTCTGGGGGAGTTGTCCTTCACGAATAACAGCTTTACCGTAAGCTTCACCAAATGCATCATGCGCAAGTTTGACTTGTCCAAAAGATTCAATGCGCAGAAATTTCCCATTCAAAGAAGCCTCATAGGGGGTAAAGTTCTGAAAAACGCCATCAATCCTGATATGAAAAATATTTGATTCTTTATATTTGTGCGAGAATGTCTCCGGCCATTCGGTATAATGCTGTGGTGCAGTTCCGTCTCCCCAATCAATCGTGATGTCACATGGAATTGATTTATCAAAATTTTCTGTTTTAAAAGGAATATTAAAGCTAATCGTTCCATAATAGTTTACTACAGGCTCCCAGACCGATTCAAAATACTTTTTTGCACATCGTCCATCCGGGCGGCAGATGTATTTGTCGCTCACACACTGATCATTGGACGTGCATTTTGTCGAGCATTTGTATCCAATCAGACTGTCGCAAAATTCGGTGCAGTCGCTGTAGAGCATGCAGTCCTTACCTTGATCTGCGGCGGTTTCGTACTGATCGAACATGTGATTGTTGTTGGCGTCGTTTTCATAGATGTCGGGATTGCAGTGATCGTCGCTGCAGCCAGAGTGGCAGGTTTCGAGGTCTACCCAATGGCCGACACCGGATGTTGGTTTGCCGATTTGCTCTTTCCAATAATCGGAATCAACAGCATTGGGAAATACCTCTTCAAACAAAAATGCATTACATCTTTGAAGTGTGGTGCCATCTGCAGCGCATTGATAGGCACCCTGTTCACAATTATCTTTCCGACAATCCTTTCCGTCTTCTGTACAGCCGAGCAGACAATCGTACCAGTGCCATTTCCAGATTTCTTCGTCTTCGTCCCAGACGCAGTAGTAACCTAGTTTTCCGTCACATTTGGTTTCACCTTCCTTGCATTCGTTTGGGTCGCTGCTGCATCCTGAAATAATTGCTGAGACTATGACTGCAAACAAGAACACAAAGGGTATTTTTTTTAACATTGTTTTTGCTCTTTGAAGATGGTTTGGTAACGTATCCCCGCAAATAGGATTCACAGCAATATTCTGCTCCAAATTCGTATTTGTGTAAATCAAAATGATTCAGGGTACACCAGAACAGGGCGTGCTGAGAATAGCCATATTTGATACTTTGTTTGGATTGGTATTATTGTTATGGTTACTAGATAAATTTGAAGCAGATAAAATATACAGTCGTATTATTGTGTTGAATAATGTTAATTTATATATATCCTGATGCTGTGCGGGGAGTAAAGCGCATAAAAAATGCCGGGTCGTATTGGCGCAGCCAATAGACACGGCAAAACCGCCGTATTGCACGATGAGTGCAATAGGCGGTAATATGAAAAAATAAATCATAATGTTTATTGATGTACAATATTGTTGCAATTTTGTCTCTTGATGATAAATGTTTCGTGTGACGGATGGATATTCTCCTCTCTTTTTGTGTAATGACATCATGACTTCGGAGGTATTGAGATGAACAAACAGGTACTGGCTGTCATTTTGGGAACGCTCGTTTTGGCCGCATGCAATGATGATGCATCGGAAAAGTCGAATCAGGAACAATGCACCGGAGCTGATTGTCAGGATCAGGATGGTCTTTGCAATGGCAAAAAATGCGAGGCAGACGAAAAGTGTGTGGAGGGCGAATGCAAAAAGCAGGAACAGCCCGTCGGGGAAGGCTCTTGCAATGGCAAGAAATGCGCGGACGATGAATTATGTATTGATGATAAGTGTCAGAAACATGAGGAATCCTGTGAGGGCGCAGATTGCGGAGGTGAACCAGAGGACGAAAACTGCGGCGGAAAGCAATGTAAAAGCGGCGAATTCTGTGAAGATGACAAATGTGTTCCGGTTCAGGAAACGAAGTGTGGTGATAAAGTTTGCAAGGAGGACGAGACTTGCCTGGATGGTGAGTGCGTGGCGGTTTCGGATGAATGCGATCCGCCCTGCAGCGATAATCAGTGGTGCGATGCGGGGCAATGCGTTGATGACGGACAAGTTGATGAACCGCCTGCTGCTGAGATTCCTGCCAGGATATTTGTGACGCCGCAATCCGGATTGATTACGCGGCGCAGTGGTGCTGCGGCTGCCATCAGTGTGGTGCTGAATCAGCCTCCTTCGTCGGCAGTGACGATTCCCGTCAAAAGTCTGGATGAATCTCTGGGAACGGTTTCGCCCGACAAACTCGCTTTTGATCAGGAAAATTGGGATCAGATTCAGGGAGTCGTGGTGACGGGGACGGCAGATGCTACGGGAGAAGATAAAACGTACAACATTCAGATCGGTCCGGCAGAAGGTGACAGTGCATTTCAGGCATTGGAGGCCATTACCATTCCCGTTACACATATCGATGATGTGTTGGATGGCGATTGCAAGGCTGGTCAGACGAAGGACGACGCCGGAAAGTGCATTTCGGTTGCAGTGACTTCCATTAAGCTCAAAAAAGCGTCGTATAATGTTTTGCGTGATCAGACTGTCAAACTGGAGGCCGTCGTCGAACCCGCAAACGCCAGCAATAAGGAATTGGAATGGAAATTTGAGAATACGACGAAGGACTGGGCAAATGATAAGATCACGAGCATCATCGGTATTGCTGAAGCCAAAGATACGCTCTCGAACAATGTGACGGGGGTGTCCAAAGGGGCACGCGATGTCGTAGTGACGATTACTTCCAAAAGCGACAAATCGATCAAGGCAACGGCCAAACTGGAAATCAAGCCCTATTACCCGCTGGTGGATTATGATTATATGTTTGGTGGAAGTTCGCCTAAAAGAAATATAGTATATGGTAAAAAAGATAAGGATAATAAATTTGTATATGATTCAAAAGGTTATAAAATACCGGATAGTGACGATTTGTCCTGCGGTTATTTTGGTGCAAGTACTGCACATGTATTTAACCATGACCTTTATACAGATTTTGTCCAGCCAAAGATGATGAAAGTCAATGGCTATTATTATGCGACTCGGGCCAGTGTGGTTGCGGCTGCGCGATTTTTAACGATGCAGTTTCCGTTTGATATTCCATATCATATGGGAGCAGAGGAGGCGAATCGGGGCAGTCATTTTTCGTGGTATTCAACAAAAAAAGCAGCACAGGGATGCGAAGGTCGCGTTTATGGGTTAAATCTGCGTCCAAAATTATTCAATAATTATAATGATGATGTCAAAAATGATAAAGGTGAATATTTATATCAGAGCTGCAAAAACAGCAAAGGTGAATACGTTACGACGGTTTGGGAAAATCCAAAAGAAGATCCCCAGTCCTGGGGATGCTTGCATGATGTAAAAAATAAGGAAGGTAAGGTAACAAAAACGATTCGGATGGGGATGGAGTGTTCCGGCTTCGTGACCTGGGCTCTCAGAAACGGACGGTTCAATATGGGGGACTGGAGATATACATTCTATAATACATCGAAGTTCTTCCAGTTCTATACGTGTAATGGCAAAAAATGCAAGTATGACGGCAAAGATACGGACTGGAACTTTATGCTTGAAAAGTTTATGCATGGAAGTTGCCTGTATAAGGGAAGTTCCGGCTGCATTATTCCTGGTTCGAATGAAAATAATGTATTTGATAAGGTTAAACAAAAGTTTTCAAAAATGGTTCCGGAGGATGATATATTTGAAATATCAAAAATCAGTGATGAAAAGCGCAAGCGAATTAAAGCCGGGGATATTCTCTTTCACCCCAAGTATTATTGTAAGAAGGATAATAATAACAAGTGTATCAAAGAGAATGACATTGTTGTGGCGTGTAATCCTGCAAAAGAATCATGTGGCAGCCCGGTTTCCGGTCATCTGGCCATGATTATTGCCATCGACAGGGACAGTAATGGTTACCCCAAAGAGATTTATGTCGGTGAAGCAAGTCGTACCGGTAATCAGGTAACAAAATTTGAAAGCTGGGATGCTTTTGCGAATGGAAAAGATGTAAAGGGCAATATATCGTCCTGGTCAAAAACCTATTTGTATCCATCGTACATCATTAATATGGATCACGTTTATGATTATTTTTCGCGTGTAAACAATCTTAAGGATGAAAACGGTAAACCTTTGGACGGCAATACCTATAAATACACGGATATGTGGAAGTGATGATATTTTGCGGTGCACCTGTTGGCTGTGCCGTCGATAACCATTGTTAAAACCGCGCATGTCCATCAGAACATGCGCGGTTTATTATTTTGCGGAATCGGCAATTTTAAATCGGCTCTCGCTCTGCGGAGCCTTGATTTTATTGTTGACCTGTAACATTATAATAAGGGTGTGTCTGCATCATTTTGCATCTGGGTTATTTGATTTATAACTGCTGAGTTTTGGGGAACCGCGTCCATTGAAGCGATATCAAATCATTCTGTTTCTGATCTATATAGCCATTTTGCTGGTGCTGGCGGTGACTGGGTATTTCACGTCTCCCGGAATGGCTTCAGAGGATATAACGATATATCTTGCTGAGCAGCAGTCGTGTGAGCGGCCGAACGTGATTTTTTTCAGGACGGCGTATGACGCAGGAAACATGCCTGTGAACTATTCCGCCAATACGCTCTTGGCGAGAAATGGGTATCGTCAGTTTGACTCCACTGAATACGGACTGCCCTATTTTCAGAAATTGCCGAGAAATGACGCTGTTCATCAGCCCTGGAAGCATTGTGCTTTCAGCTGCAATGAAGTGCTGAATTACGATTTGCTGAACTTCGACATGGATGAGTACAGCGAATCGGAGCTCAAAAAAAAGTTGAGTGACATTGAGACTGATGAAGTCGTCTACAAACGTGGTGCGGATGCAGTTAAAAGTGCATCTGTGTACTGTCGGGAGCTTCAGTTTGAAAATAATTACGACAGTGGAAAATTAGTCGAGAAAACCGGTCCGCTCTACGACATCTATCCCTTTGGCCAATCCTATGAGATTGCGAATCAGAGCCTGAATAAGGTCGTCGTGCCTTCTGCCTTTCTGCCTGGCTTGCCGAACCAGGTTCTGTTCGTCGATATCCGGGATGGCCAGCCATATCAGGGTACGATCGAGATAGAACAGATTTCGCCTTCGTCGGAATCGCATGATGGGGCAAAATCATTTCAGATTGACGGTGCCGGTTCTGTCAAAACAGATAACCCCGGTGGTTCTCCGCGTTTTGCGATAACAGCGGACGAGTCGGGCGTTACCTCATTTCTGCTCACGATTCATGAAAAAACAAAGCTCAGGTTTAAAGCCGGGGACAAGATTTACGAGTCAGCGTTTTCGCCGAACAGACTCCCGTTTCATGCTGAAGTTACGGGGCGGGATCTGGCGTACGCGACGATTCGCATCGATTTTCGTGACGAACCCACTGACATGGTCGTCGATTATTTCGTGGGCAACACATGGACCGAACGCCAGAAGATTCCTAAACCAGGGACTCGGTCTGCGCAGCTTAAGCTTTTGCCTAATTTTCAGTACAAACGCGGCACCAGGTCATGGAATGATCAGTTTGATATCGTCTACGTGCGGCTGAGCAAATCCGGATTTCCCATCGACAAATCCTATCAGACGTTTGCGCTTTTTGCGTCTTCGGAACCCTATGAGGATCGCTTCAAAATTGGCGCAATCTATCAGGATTTTGTCAAACTGCATTATCTGAAGCTGGGAAAACAGGACGAGGCAAAGAATGCGGCGTCACAGATTTATGACCTTTACCATGAGCCGGAGGCTCAGCTAAAGAGTTGGTGTGCGGATATGTTTGCGGTTGCTCCGGTTTTGCTGAGCGACAGAAACATGACTGCGGAAACAAGAAGCCGCACAGCGAACGGAATGGGCCGCAGGCAATTATCGATTCGTGATCACAATATTGAGACGTATTTGCTCAGCCGTCTTGCGCTTGAACATCGTCCCAAAGCGGTTTCGGTTCCTTTCGACGACAATCCAAAAACGCACGGCCGGCACATTGCTGCCGTCGTCAGCCTTATGATTCTGCTCTTTGGCGGTGTTCTGGTCTTTATGTATATTGCCGCTCGCATGCGCGATGCGCAGCAGCGCGCATGGTATGACACTGTGGCGAATATGGGGAGCAGAAGCAGAAAGCCTCATATTCCGCAGTATTTCGTGATCATCATCATCTTTTTACTCATCGGTTATCTGGCGGTGACCAACTATATGCTGACATTGTGGAATCCGTTTGAATAATATCCGGGGCAGCCGGCGTATCGGCCGCTGGCCGATACGCCGGCTGGTCAGCGCTATGTCGGAGACATACGCGCTGACTTGGTTTGCGGTGGGATGCAATAATTCTTAAAAAAGAATTTGACAGAAAGGATTGCGGCGCGTATAAGGCCGCCTCGTTCGACGGATTCCGATTGGGAATCGGTTGAGAATTGAAAACAGAAGAGAAGAAAGCGATAGAGAGAAATGGGCGAATGAATGAGAATTCATTCGAATGAAATCAAGTGCCAGAGTCATTAACGCCGCGTTAATGATTCGACTTTCTGGTGAATCC
>JAFRYG010000132.1 GCA_017441205.1 Pseudomonadota bacterium | reverse complement strand
GAGTTTTGAGGTTGAGTTGGAAGTTAGGCAATCACAAAGGCTCTTGCCTAAGCAATGGATAATACATTCACATCTACAAGCTCTAAGCTCCAAGCTCCAGGCTCCAGGTTATGAGCAACACTGTGGCCGTGCGCAGTCTAAAAAAGTCTGGTCATCCGAGCTGTTTTGTGGCAGAATTACGGTCGTTCTAGGGGCGTAGCTCAGTTGGTAGAGCAACGGCCTCCAAAGCCGTGGGCCGAGGGTTCGAGTCCTTCCACCCCTGTTCAAAGCACTCCAGTTTTGGAGTGCTTTTTTTGTATGGGGGAGCCGGCCCCCCTATGCCCCCTGAAATGCTGCGCATTTCTTTTTTGGGATATGTTTAACCAGCGTGGATATGGTTTTCATCGTTTTAAAACAACAATCTCATAAAGGAAAAAGAAGTCCGTAGGACTTAAAGGTTTGTAGCCCCCGGTTAGAGCGCAGCGAATACCGGGGGATCAAAAGAGTGGATACCCAAATTCTCCCCAGAGGGGATTCCCCAAAGAACTTTGTTGGGCAATCCCTACGGGATTAATGAATGATGGGGTATTAAACGAAAAGCCCTATGGGCTTACGAAAGTCCAATTCCTGCATCATTTGGGCGTTATCTCCACACTCGTATAACAGAGCCTTCTTTTTTGGACACGTTGCTTTGGGGTGTTTTTGGGGTCGCTTTTTTTGTATGGGAGAGCCAGCTCCCCCATGCCCCCTGAAATGCTGCGCATTTCTTTTTTGGACACGTTGTTTTGGGGTGTTTTTTGGGGGGGGCTTTTTTTGTATGGGGTAGCCAGCTTCCCCATGCCCCCTGAAATGCTGCGCATTTCTTTTTTTGAACACGTTGCTTTGGGAAAGATGTAGGGGGAGACGGCCTGTTATCCTTTTGATCCGTGGTTAAAAATATCCATGGACATTTCGAGTTCAGCGTTTTGGGGGGTGGGATTTTTGAGGAACAGTTTCTCCCGATCCCGGATATGCGACCAAAGGGCGAGTATTTTGTCACTGCCGAGTTTGGCAAGTTCGGGGGATGCTTTTGCTGCTTGTTCGGCGATGAACTTCATGGAAACATTATTTACCGAAGGACATTGCGATTCAGAATGATTCGAATTTATGCCGCAGGGTTCATAGTACCTGAAGGGCAGGATATGTGCCCGCGGAGCGCCATAGGCATCGGTATTATGCTGCATCATCCAATAATAGATTTCGATGAAATCGTGGTTTTTCATGCTGGCACATCCGAGAGAAGCGCAATTGCCATGCAGACAGATGGCTGATCCCGGATTCTTAATGCCAATGGAAGAGGAGAGCTTTTCATCAAAGCTCGTGGGATAATCGGTGCATGCGTAAAACGCAGGATCTTTATCCGGGTTTCCTTCGTCATCGATGTGTGACGGGGATAAATTGATATGCATGAACCACTGTTTGCTTCGGTTGTAGAAATCGAGAGCGAAGGATCCTTCCGGGGTTCGTTTATCTCCCTCTTTCAGTTTTGTTCCTGGGCTGAATCCCATGGCACAAATGGGATAAACTGCCAGCAATTTCAAGGGGGATGTGTCATTGTTGCCGGCCCATACTTCGAGCTGTGCATCTTCCTTATAAATTCTGATGCTGATGTAATCGGGGGCCTTCGAAAAGTGCGCGCGCTGCAGCTTTGACTTTAAGGATTCATCACGGATCTGTTTGATCTGATCGATGATCTGCGCCGGCGATTCTGCCCAGCCGATGGCGGGCAGTGATACAACGGCGAGTGCGCTTATTACGATTATACATAATAGGTGTAAGGCGTGAGCTGAGTGGCGATTCAGATGGCTTTTATCGTTCGTATTTTGCATCATCAGCTCCTTTTGCAGTGAAGAAGGGGATCGAAGGTGGTTAAGACAGCCTTATGGATGAGGGGATTGTCGGCATTTGTTTTGTGTTTTGATCTTTGAGAATGGCGAAATTCCAGATTCCGTGGGGAATTGCCATTGTGTTTTGGGGATATCAGCAATCTGCGTGCCAGTTTATGAACGCGGTACGTTATCAGATAATTTGGATGTCCTCTTTCTTGCACTGCCGGTATTCGCTGCGCTCAAACCGGTGGCTGCAGCCCGTGAGGTCCTGCGGATTTCTTTTTTACCTTATTCAGGCTGGTTAATCATCGCTTTATATAATGAAGCAAAGCCGGCGTATGGTGCATTGGGATGCACCATAGCCGGCTTCCCGGGCGTATTGCCGGAGGCGGAGCCCGGGGCGCAATCGCATTGCGAAGCAAAAGAATTTGCGCGCCAATGCTATGTTTTTACGATAGTTATTTCCATTCGCTTGACGTAATTGCAGTGACAAAGTACAACGATTGATGCACATGGACTGACAGGTGTCGTTCTGGTGCTCTCGTATGATTTTTCCCCGGTTTTTGCCGGTAGGTATAGCCATGGCAAATAGTTTTCAGACGTCCAGTCAATCTGGCCGCAGTCGTGTGACGACAGTTGCGCCATCATCGGATGGAACCATTCGTTCTGTTTCGTTGTTAGTGGGTGGTCAGCGCATCGTCATTCGAACGGATCAAAATCCTGAATATCTTCAGGCACTTGCGAACGAAGTAAACGAGCTTGTCGAGTCATTGCAGCAGGCGTCGCCGGGAACGGGGATGCCGACGATAATGGCGCTTGCTTCGATTCAGCTTGCCGACAGGGCTTTTGCTGCCGAACAGGCCGTAGAACGCGAGAACATCAAGATCGAACGCCATATTGAGCGTTTGAACTGCATTCTGAAGAATCTCGAATCTGACGGAACACAGGCTTAATACCTGAGAGTTTGTGACAAACTGGTTTTGTGCATTGATGCAGGGGGGCTGTATCGGTGCGGTTTAATTGCTTTTTCCCCTCATGGAGGTCTTAATATGACTACGATTGTATGGTCGGTTGCGCTCGTTGCAGGCGTTAGCCTTGGTGTATATGTTGGCAGAAAACTCGGCGTCAATGCTTACAAAAGGGAAGTAGAAGAAAAGTTTGTGAGTGCCGAACACGAGGCAGAACGCATCCGTTCCGAAGCAAAAGTGTTTCATGATGAGGCCAGACAGGCACTTGAGCAGGCGCAGTCCGAAGCTGCAGCGAAGCTTGAGCAGGCGGCCAAACATGAGCAGGATGCGAGCGCTGCGTTAAAGCGCATCGAAGATTCGGCCCAGGAAAAATACGATGCAAGGATTAAAGAGGCCGAGATTGAGATTCAGCGCAAGACGCTTGAGCGCCAGGAAAATCTGGACAAAGAAGAGAAGCGTCGTCTCGAGGGTATCGTTCAGTCCGAAGCGCGTCTGGTCAAGAAAGAGGAACTTCTGGACAAGCGTTCTGAGACGCTGGATGCCAAGGAAAATGAACTTAAAACCGTCGAAGCCAACATCAAGAAAGCCGTCAAGCAGACGAAGAAACGCATTAAACAGAGCGAGGAAATGCTGGAGGCAGCACAGCAGAAACTCGAGGAAGTCAGCGGCATGACGGCAGAAGCTGCAAAGGAAATGCTCATTGAATCGATTACGGACGAAGCCAAGCTCGAGGCGGCCAAAATTGCGCGTCAGATCGAGGAGGATGCGACGACCGAAGCCGAAAAGCGCGCCAAGATGATCCTGGGCGTTGCGATGCAGCGGTTTGCCGGCGATTATGTGGTCGAACGATGTGTCCGGACGATCAATCTGCCGTCGGACGAAGTCAAGGGCCGCATCATCGGCCGCGAAGGCCGCAATATTCGCAGTATCGAAGCGGCAACGGGCGTCGATTTAATCGTGGATGATACGCCCGAGACGGTCGTCATTTCGGCGTTTGATCCGATTCGCCGCGAAGTTGCGGCTCAGACGCTCAAGCGTCTGATTGCGGATGGCCGCATCCATCCGGGCCGGATCGAAGAGACGGTTGCGAAGGTCAAACAGGAGATCGATGAACGCATCCGCGAAGCGGGTGATCAGGCATTTTTCGAATTGGGCATTCAGAACGTCGATCCCGAAGTCATCATGATGATTGGACGTCTGAAATATCGTACGAGCTATGGTCAGAACATCTGGCGTCATTCCATCGAAGCCGGCTGGCTGTGCGGCATTATGGCGGCCGAATTGGATCTCGATGTCAAACTGGCACGCCGCGTGGGTTTGCTGCACGATATCGGCAAAGCAATGGATCACGAGCTGGAAGGATCGCACGCCGACATTGGTGCGGATTTCCTGAAGAAACATGGCGAATCGGCTCTCGTCGTCAATGCGGTTGCCGCGCACCACGCGGAAGTCGAGCCCGAGAGCATCTATGCGCATCTGACGATGGCCGCCGATGCACTTTCGGGTGCGCGTCCCGGCGCACGCCGCGAAATTCTCGAAACCTATATCAAGCGTCTCGAAGATATCGAGAAGATCAGTCTTTCGTTCGAAGGCGTCGAAAAATGTTACGCTATTCAGGCCGGTCGTGAAATCCGCGTCCTGGTTGAACCGACGATCATCGACGACGAAAAGGCGACCGTCATCAGCCGCGACATCGCTCGCCGGATCGAGCAGGAACTCACATATCCCGGCCGCATCAAGGTTTGCGTGATTCGTGAAACGCGCGCTGTCGAGACGGCAAGATAATCCTCGTTTGTGGTATAACGGCCCGGCTGATTTCAGCCGGGCTTTTTTGTTGGGGGAGCTATCCGCAGTTGCAAAGGGTCATCTGCTGCGCCTCCTTCGCCTGTCGGCAACCGGCTTGCGCATGACCGTTGCTCACCGGGCTCTGCGATTCGCACCGTCCACCGGACGCTTCTCATCTCGGTACCCTTGAAAAGCTCCGCTTTTCTTGTGGTGTTTGTGCTTTGTGTCGTTGTTTTGGGACTCTGTGTGGTGGCCTTTGGTCATTCTTTTTTATGGGGGAGCCAGCTCCCCCATACCCCCTGAAAAGCTCCGCTTTTCTTGTGGTGTTTGTGCTTTGTGTCGTTGTTTTGGGACTCTCTTGTGGTGTTTAAATCAGATGCTGAGATATTTACTGGGAATTCTGCTGGGATGTGTGTGCGGCATTTTTTGTTTGGGATGTTCGCAGAAAGCCGCCAATTCGGGGGGGATTATTGCGCTGACGCCATCACTGTCGGAAGCCGTGTGGGCGATTGAAGCCGAGAATGAGCATTTGCTGAGTGCGACGAGTCCTTTTACGACGGATGCCAGGGCGGAGGGCATGACGAGGATTCAGAGTGTCGGGGCGCTTGAGATGATCGTTTCGATGCGCCCGGAACTCGTTTTGATTCATCCCTCGGATGCTCAGCTCGGCGACAAACTTGAGGCCATGGGGATTCCGGTTATGTCGCATGCCATGGATACGGTCGCCGATATCGATTCGGTGATGAACGGTCTTGGACGGCGGCTGCACCGCGAAGAAGCTGCTGCGCGGACAATACGAACGATGCATGATGAACTCGAAGCGAATGCCCGCAGGTATTTTCGTGATAAAAAAGACAGAATCCTGATTGTCGTGGACAGACTCGATGCGCGGATGCAGCAGTTGTATGTTGCCCGTAAACCGGCGTTTTTAGCGGATCTCGTGGAAGGATGCGGATTTGACGTCATCGCATCGGGGAAGGAGTCCTGGAGCAGGATCGGCGCGGAAAAGCTGATTGAATCGGATCCAGAATCGATTTTGTTTTTGGCGCGCAGCCCGGAGGATGCCAGGGACGTCGAGAAGTCATTTCGCGAGACGTATTCCGGATTGACGGCCGTGCGCAAAGATCGGTTTTATGTTTATGACGATCCTGATATTACAGTTCCAGGCCCCGGGATGGGGAAACGTCAGGCAAAACTCTGTGCATTTTTGGAGAAACATAACCGATAATCATGATTAAAGTTGAGCATTTTACATACGATTATGGTTCTCATCGCGCGGTGGATGATATTTCGTTCGAACTGAAATCGGGTGAAATCGTGGCTCTGATTGGTCCCAATGGTGCGGGCAAATCGACGACGATGAAGGTGTTGACGACATTACTCAGGCCGTGCGGCGGAAAGGTCTGCGTTGCCGGATACGATGTGACGGAAAATCCCATGCGCGTTCGCGAGAATATGGGGTATTTGCCCGAAACGAATCCACTCTATGGGGATATGCTGGTGTATGATGCTTTGGCGTCGGTAGCGGCCCAGCGCCATATTCCCGCCAAAAATCGTGCCGAAGCCATCGAAACCGCCGCGCGCCAGTGCAGTATTCTCAATGTCATGCACCGTCCGATCGAGACGCTTTCGCGCGGTTACCGCCAGCGCGTCGGGATTGCGCAGGCCATCATTCACAAGCCGGCAGTGCTGATTCTGGATGAGGCAACGACCGGGCTCGATCCGAACCAGATTTGTGAGATTCGCGATTTGATTCTGGAAATCGGGCGCGAAAAAACCGTTCTGATTTCGACGCACATCCTGCAGGAAGTCACGGCCATTGCGAAACGCATCATTTTACTGAACCACGGGAAGATTGCCTGCGATGGACCCGTGAGTGAATTGCTGGGGACCGTTGGCAAAAAGACCGGCAATTCGTCTGCGGGCATTGAGGATTTATTTGCTTTTTATACGCATGAACAGCATTTTGAATGATGTCGTTGGTGAGGGGGCGGTGGCCCCCTGCGGCGCTATTTGCAAGCAAATACGCGCCTACCCCCACTGCGGGGGATTCCCCCCGCAATGCCCCCCAGAAGCCACAAATCCAAACAATTCGCCTCAGTTCGCAAAGGGCCATTCACTTCGCCTCCCGCGCCTGTCGGCGCTCCGGCTCGTGTCTGGCCGTTGCTCACTGGGCTCTGCGATTCGCACCGTTCACCGGACGGTGCGAATCTCGGCCCCCGCAACGCCCCTGAGATGAGATTCCCCGATATTTTGAGTATGCCATGAACACTGTATATCGCCGCGATCTTTCGCGCATGATTCATTCCAGCGTCGTCGGTACGATCATCGTCCTCTTTTTAATGATGATGGGGGCGATGTTTTTTGTCGATTTCTTTGACAACGTGCAGGCACTGAACCTGCGAAAGTTCTTTTCGCAGGCACCGCTGCTTTTGTCGATATTCTGTCCTGCACTGACGATGGGAACATTTGCCGAAGAGCGCAGCCATCAGACTCTGGAACTGCTCGAAACCATGCCGGTTCAGACCTGGAAGATCGTTTTGGCAAAATTTTTGTGCTGCATGACTCTGCTCGCAGTCGTCTTTGGATTCACACTTTCGTACCCGATTTCACTTTCGACTTTGGGAGCTCTGGACTGGGGGCCCGTCATCGGCGGGTACATCGCGCTGATGCTTCTTGGCGGCGGCTACCTCGCCCTGGGAATCCTTGCATCAGCTTGCACGAAAGAGCAGATTTCGGCATTCCTGCTCGCCTTTTTTATGTGCTTTGCACTCACGTTTATTCATCGTCTGTCGGCGGATTCTTCGGGAATGACGGCGACGATGCTTCAGAATTTGTCGGCGAATGCGCATTTTTCAAATATTGCCCGCGGGGTCATCGATATCCGCGACATCCTATATGCTCTGACGCTGCAGTTCTTTGCGCTGACAGCGACTGTGCTCGTACTGGAGGCCAAGAAATATCCGGCTGTGTAATTCGTAATGCGTAATGGTTAGAGACGTGTCGTAACACGTCTGTACAGAAGATTAATGGGGTAATTCGTAATGCGTAATGGGGAATGAGTAATCCCTGTAGATGGATAAGGCTGGATAAGTGCTTGTTATGATAGGTCTACATGTGGTTTTATGTAGTTTTTGCGGTATTTGAGGTAACTAAGGGTTACCTCACGCTCCCATTCCCGCCCGCCGACTCGCCGTCCAGACCCCAAAATACCTGCGAGTTTGCACACTAAACCCTTTCCGACGTGAAATGTCGTAAAAAAAGAGCATCCGGGTGTGCATGGCGATGTACAGCACTTCAGCATCTCTGCCCGCGTCCGGAATCGGTGATGCTGCAAATCGGCCCTCGATTGTCTGTACATTATGTCGGGCTGAAGCTGTCAGACAAATCCTGATGGATACATGTGGCATCTCACAAAACCGGAAGGACCATTCCTTCATTTGAATGATGCCATCAAGGTTGATTTTGTTTCACTTTGGGGTGCGTTTTTTTTTTCATCATGCCAAATTAACTTTCGTACATTTGCCAACTTTCTTTGAACCAATAACCAGATAATAATGTTGTCAGAAAGAGCTGCAGTAGTTTTGGCTGGCTATCCATCCGTGACGGATTCCGAGTGTCGTTGTGAATATGGGGGCCGAAAAACGTGCAGCCAGGTCGGAGACCATTCTGCTGCCGCAGGCTGCAGCCATGTCTTCCGGCGGATAAAAGCAATCCGGCTGAATCTGTCTGCTTTCGATCAAATCTGCACGATAGGGGATGATTCTGAGTGCGTATCCTGCGTAGGTGGTGAATGAGCTGCCTGCGGTGATGATGAGTTCGGGGGGGAATTGCCTGCAGAGTTCTTCGAGATCGCAAAACATCCCGATAAAGGGCATGGGGAGGTCGTGTTCGATGGCATTTCGGATATCATGCTGTCCGAAGGGATAACTGTCCTGGCGAAAGACCAAACCATCGGGGCGCAGAAGAACGTATTCGGTCGAACTTCCGCCGGAGTCCAGGCTCAGAATGCGTTTGTCGGGGTGATTCCGGCGAGCTCCGGAATGCAGAATGGCTATTTTTTCCAGTTCGGCTTCGCGCTGTTCCGATATGATTTCGAGCGTCAGACCGAAGTTTTTTTGGAATAGCTCGACGATAACCGAACGATTCGGGGCTTTTCTGAGTGCCTGGGTTCCCAGGGCATGCATGAGGAACGGCGCGGCTGGCGAATGCGTGATTTTGCGGGCTTCGGCAATTATCTGTTCGATGGCAGAGATCTGTCGTGCGATGGCGTCGTGCGAGATTGAACCGTCCGGGTGGGTGTCTTTGCCGAGTTTTGTCGAAACGCGCCAGTCGCGTATGATTTTGTTATTGATGAATAAGGAAGCTTTGGTGGCATTGGAGCCGATGTCGAAGATGAGCATTTGCTGGTAATTCATAATTCATAATGCATAATGCATAATGCTTAATGGTTAATGGTTAGAGACGTGCGGGCCGCACGTCTGTACCGATTGTTATTGGGTTAATGCTTAATGGTTAGTGAATAGTGAATAATGGATAGGGAAGGGCGGGCCGCACGCCTGTACTGATTGTTATTGGGTTAATGCATAATTAGTGGGGTGGATGTACAAAATGACCGAAAAAAGATCTTTTGGGTCGGTGTCATAATATCGTATTGGGAGAAAGAATTGCGATTCTTTTGCGGATCATTGGAATTGCAAGGTTTGAGTGAGCTTTTCTGAATCGGGGAGAGTCCTGAATTGGTTATAGTAAAAGGAGAAGAGTAATGAAAATGCGAAACGGGATGCTGGTTTTGATTTGCAGTTTGTTTGTCGTGCTGGGAATGACTTCGTGCGCCAGCAATTGTCCGAAGTGTGCTGCGTGTCCGGATTGTCCGGCTGCAGCTGAGGCTCCTGCGAAAGCTGAAGAACCTGCGAAAGCAGAGGAACCTGCTGCCGAAGCGAAGCAGGCTAAAACAGAGACTCCGATTGAGGTTGGCGGAGACGAAATCGTGCTTCCCGAACCGCTTCCGGTTTCGGTGACACTGACGGACAGTCTTAAACAGCGCCGCAGCGTCCGCAGCTATACCGAGAAGATGATATCACTGGAGCAGATGTCGGCGCTGCTTTGGTCTGCGAACGGCATCAACCGCGAGGATGGCAAACGGACTGCGCCTTCGGCGAGGAATATGCAGAGCGTGAGCATTTTTGTGGCGTTCGAGAAGGCTGCATACCGTTATGATCACAAGAGTCACTCGCTGAAAAAAGCTGCGGATGGTGACTTGCGTCCGGTCAAGGCTGCACCTGTCGAATTCATTTTCACCTCGAATTACGACAATGAAGTCATCAAGGGAATCGATGCAGGGACTGCGTCCCAGAATCTGGCTTTGTATTGTGCAGCCGAAGGTCTTGGAACGGTTATCCGCATGATGCGCGGTGATCAGAGTGAACTTCAGAAAGCGCTTCAGCTGGAGGCGAATGACGTGCCGCTGTTCAATATGGCCGTGGGGTACGAAGCTCCGGCTGCTCAGGAATGATGGGGGAGCGGCGTATGCGCGCAGCCGTACGGCGAGCACATAGCCGCGCGGGGGCAGGCCTGCCCCCGAAAAAATTAAGATTCACGGACGAAGCGGGCGATGAAAAAGCCGTCACAGCCATCGATGTGGGGGAGGAATTTTAGCTGTGAACCCGGTGCATGCGTCATCAGGCATGATTCGGGGAGGGTATCGGCCCGATAGTTGGGATGGCGAGTGAGGAAATTTTCGATTTGTTTTTCGCATTCGCCGAGGGTGATGGTGCAGACGGCATAGACGAGGATGCCGCCGACGCGCAGGTGCCGGCAGACGTTGTCGAGAATTTCGCGCTGCAAAACGATGAGAGAATCGATAGCTTCGGCGGTTCTGGTCAGTTTGACTTCGGGATGTCGGCGCAGTACGCCGAGTCCGGAGCAGGGGGCGTCGACGAGTACGACATCGAATGGGGCGAGCGGTACGCTTCCGGGCAGTGTGAGATCGCGGGTTTTAATGACGAGATGCTGCTGGGGGAAGAATTTTTGCTGGTAATCCCTGAGTCGTTCGAGTTTGTTGGCGTAGAGATCCGTGCTCAGGAGCGTGAATTTGCGGCCGGATTTGTCGCAGGCGATTTCGTCGAGGATATGGATGGATTTGCCGCCCTGACCGGCGCATGCGTCCCAGATGTGGATTTCGCCGCGTTCGGGGTTCCATGAATCGGGGCGCCCGAGTGCGTGAACGGCCAGTTGGGCGGCTTCGTCCTGGACGCATGCCTGTCCGGATTCGATGGCGTTATCGATGGCTTCGTGCCTGGAAAGAACGGCACAAGCCGTATTGGGCAGGAAGGGGAGAGCTTCGACGGATACACCATCGCGGTCTTTGAATGCGTCCATCGTCGTGCGCGATTCATTGATGCGCAGGATCATTCTGGGGACGGAAAGCATGCTTTGGGCGATATCGTCGGCTTTGTCTCCGAATTCATTGAGCAGCAGACGTGCCAGATCGTCGTTGAGACTGTATTGGACGGCAAAATCGAGCATCCGGTTGCCCGTGGGCTGATACCGGAGTCCGTCGGCGGATTCCTGGCGTGCAACGGCCTTGCGCAGGAGGGCATTGCAGTAGCCGCTCGCGGCTCGGTTGCGCAGCTTTTTTACGATTTCGACGCTCGTCGAAACGATGGAATAGGCGGGAACCCTGTCGAGAAATACGAGCTGATACATGGCGCTGCGGAGCGTCATTTTGACGACGGAATCCGCTCGTTTGAGCATTTCGGGCTCAATGCTGTTCCAAAGGGAGTCGATGAGACGCATGTTCGATATGGTGCCGTAGAATATCCGGGTTGCAAGCATCTTGTCGAGATTGCTCAGGGCACTGCGTTTCATGGCGATATCCCAGACGATATTCGAAAAGCCGCCATCTTCGATGCGCATCAGGGTATCGACGACGAGTTCGCGCGGGTTGCGCGTGCCTTTGGGACGATCGGGGCGATTGGGTTTGGCATCTGCGGCTTTGGGAGATTTGGAGGGGTTGGAGGCTGCCGGATTCGGTGTTTGTGCGCGCGCTGCTTTGTCCGGTTTCGCTTTGGGCTTGTGATCAAAGCGGGGCGGACGTTTGTTCTGACGCGCCGGCGGCATCATTCCGTTGTCTGCGGCGGGGGATGCTGATGGACTTTTGCCGTTATTTTCTTTAGACATGTTGTACAATAATGATAGGAGAGAATTCGGGTACGGTAACCGTGGTTACGTAGAATCGGGCATATTTATGAGTGCTTTGGTTTTGTGGCAAGTAAAAATGTATGAGGAGAAATTAAGAGCATGCTTTATCTGACGAAACTTCAGCTCCAGGCCGAATTGAACCGGTGTCTGACCTGCAAAACCCAGCCCTGCATGAGTGCCTGCCCTGTCAGCTGCAACCCGCAGGAGTTTATTCGATATGCCCGCGAGGGGGAATGGGAAAATGCAGTTCATGCGATAACGCGCTACAATCCCATGGGGCAGACGTGTGGCCTGATATGTCCGGATAAGTTCTGTATGAAGGCATGTACGCGCTGTCACGTCGATTTTCCGATCAATATTCCGAGAGTTCAGGCGACGATTCTGAATGAACACCGGACGCAGAAGGAAGGAACGTGCGGCGTCGCTCTGAATGGGTTCAGAATTGCGATTATCGGTGCAGGACCTGCGGGGATGGCGGCCGCGATGGTGCTCGGGAAATCCGGGTTCTGCGTCGACATTTATGAATCCCGCGACGAAGTCGGCGGTGCGTTGAACATGATTCCCGAAGAGCGTCTTCCGCACTCGGTGATAGAAAAGGACTGGTCCTTTATCTTTGAACCCGATCGGATGCGGTTGCTCCTGAACTCGCACGTCGAAGATCCAGCCGAACTTTGCAAAGAATACGACGGCGTGATCGTGGCCACGGGGGAACCGAATTGCCTTGCACTGAGAATTCCCGGCGAGGAACTGAGCGTTTCCTATATGGATTATCTGTATCACCCGGAACAATACAGGACATCGGGATGCGTTGCTGTCATCGGCGGCGGCAATGTTGCCGTGGACTGTGCGCTGACTGCGGCGCGCCTGGGCGCAAGATCCGTCGAGATGTTCATTCGCAGACGTCTTGTGGATATGCGCATTTCGAAGAAGGAACACATGGAACTGCTCGAGCACAAAATCAATGCGAACGGCATGATGAGTCCCGAAAAGATCGAGAAAAACGGGGATTTGCTGAAACTCTGGGTGCGGCGCAATGTGTTTGATGGTGAGAAGTGGACTGCGCTGCCGAATTCGACGATAGCTCTGCCGTATTTTGACCTGGTCATTCGCGCGATCGGAAGCCGTGCTGACGAAAAGAATGAATCGATTCCGACATTGATCTATGCGGGGGATTGCAAGACGGGGGGATCGACGATCGTCGAGGCCATTGCTTCCGGGAAGAATGCGGCGGAAGCTATGATTGCAACAGTGTTGCATCAGTGATAAAAAGTTCGGACGGGGATGAACTGCCGGGAGCTGTTCCCCGGGAACAGCTTATATAATGGATATGGGCCGGACAATGCCGCAGCGAGAGAAATTTTGGTCTTATGTTGCCGTCTTTGGGATGCTCTGGGGAGGGCTTGAGCTGACGCTGGGGACGTTTCTGCATGTTCTGCATGTTCCGAAGACAGGCTTGATTATGACGGCTCTGAGCGTCGTTTTACTCATTGCACAGCGGAATATTTTTCCGGTGCGGGGGAGTACGCTTGCGGTTGGTGTGGTGGCGGCATGCATTAAATGTCTTTCGCCGGGCGGGATTATACTGGGGCCGGTGGTTGGGATATTGTCGGAGGCTCTTTTGCTGGAGCTTGGTTTGCTGCTGGGATCGCGGAATGTGGTTTCGGTATCGGTGGCCGGTTCTCTGGCATTGATTTTTTCGCAGCTTCAGTCGGTTTTTAAGATCTGGATATATTATGGTCAGGATTTTATCGATGGTCTGGTGCGTGCGATTGAGAAGTTTTTTTCCGTACCGATGACAGCAACACTGGGGTGGGGGGTGCTGCTGGGATTTTTGGGGATTATCTGTGGTCTGGGGGTATTGACGGGGCTGACGGGGCGGTCGCTTGGGCGACGCGTAAATGCGAGGCTTAAGGAACTGGAGTCATCCGGAGAGTCTCCGGAGTGTTTGGAATGTGCTTGCGAAGGGGAAGACCCGAAAGCGGATTTGTGTACTGAGGCCACCAATGGGGGAGAAAGCGGCGGTGTATCTGCCTCTATGAATGTGATTTCGGGGATCAGTACGGGGAAAAGAAAGCAGAGACAACCGGATGAGCAGATTATTCGCACGCGTTTCTTTTTGCTTCCGGCAGCACTGGCAACACTGATTGCGCAGTTCAGCGGAGAGCTCTGGCTGTCGTCTCTTGCATTGGCGGTGTGGCTGTCGGCTTTATTCATTGGCGGCCGTAGCGTTTTGAAGTCGATTTGGTGGCCGAAGTTCTGGGCATTGACGATCGGGGTGAGTCTGGTCTGCGGATTGATTCTGGCCTGGAATCTGGATGGTACGTGGGAATGGATGACGGGGCTGGAAGCATCTGCTCGCATGATCGTCCGGGGATTATATGTATTTTCATTGATTAGCTGGGGGACGCGCTGTGTCCGGACGGAAGAGTTTTTGACTTTGTGGAAAAGGATACATCTTGCGGAGCTGGGAGCAGCTCTTGAGACGGCATATTCGCTGCTTCCGGAATGGCTTGAACGACTCAACAAGCTGGTAAAATCGCGTCCCGGCGGAGTCAGGAATAATCTGCGTTATGCCTACGACAGTCTTCTGGACTGTCTGGTGGATGCTTCGCGCAGTGTTTGATGATGTCTGATGCGATGATCGAGTGACATTCCTTTGTTGACTGTTCTAAATCCTTGACGAAAAGGGAATTAAGGGCGAAAAGACTACCCCCAGTTTTGTCTTTTCTCCGATAGGAATGTTATGGGAAAAATAGGACAGTTACTTACATTTAAAAAAGGTGGTGTTCATCCGCAGGCTCACAAGGAACTGACGCAGGATTGCGCCATAGAAGTGATGCCGGTGCAGAAAGAACTCGCCATTGGATTGTGTCAGCACATCGGTGCCCCGGCTGCAGCATGCGTCAAAAAAGGCGATGTCGTCAGTGAGGGCCAGGTCATTGGTGAAGTCAAGGCCGGTCTTGGGACAAATATTCATGCATCCTGTGCCGGTAAGGTCAAGAACGTCGGGAATGCGGGACATCCGACGCGAATTATGGCGCCTGCGATTATCATTGAATCCGACCCGGAGGCAGCTCCTGCGGCGTATCAGAAGCGTTCGTGGGATGACATGTCTGCCGAATCGCTTTTGGCCTGTATCAAGGATGCGGGAATCGTCGGTGCCGGTGGTGCCGGATTTCCGACGTATGCCAAGCTGAAGCCGCCTCCCGGGATGACTATTACGGATCTCGTCATCAATGGTGCCGAATGTGAACCCTATCTGACGGCAGATCATCGTCTGATGCTCGAAAAATCAGCTGAGATTATTGAAGGCGTTCGGATTCTGATGAAGGTACTCGGTGTTCACAAAGCCCATATCGGCATTGAGGACAATAAACCGGATGCGATCGAAGCGATGTCGAAAGCTGCCGACAAATATGACGAAATCAACATTTGTCCTTTGAAGACGAAATATCCTCAGGGGGGTGAAAAACAGCTGATTTTCGCCATTACCGGTAGGAAGATAGCTTCGGGCGCGCTGCCGGCGTCGGTGGGGGTCGTCGTACAGAATGTGGCGACATCAAACGCAGTCTATGAGGCTGTTGTTCTTCAGAAGCCCATGTATGAGCGCGTTGTGACGGTTTCGGGAAAGGGAATCAAGCGTCCGGCCAATCTATTGGTTCGCGTGGGAACCCGGATTTCGGATATCGTCGAATACCTTGGCGGTACGACGGATAATTTGAAGAAGGTCATTCTGGGCGGTCCGATGATGGGGTTTGCGACCTCTGACTTATCGACGCCGACGACGAAGACGACTTCGGGGATTCTGTTTTTGACGGACGATGAAGTTGATCTGCATGCCGGTGGTCCGTGTGTACGCTGCGGATGGTGCCTGGATGCCTGTCCGATGGGGCTTGAACCCAAGGAAATTGCCCTTTATGTCGAGGCCGGAAAGGGAAAGGAAACCGAGCAGTTTGGCGTAAAAGACTGTTTTGAGTGCGGATCGTGTGCTTACATGTGTCCGGCCAAACGTCCTCTTGTTCAGTTAATCAGAATTGCGAAGCAGCAGATTAGAAAATGAATAGTTTAACCGTTTCGATTTCTCCCCATGTCAAGAACAGGGAGTCTGTTCCCAAAATCATGTGGACTGTCATCGCATGTCTGATGCCGGTTCTGATTTTGTCATTTATTTTGTATGGCTGGCGCGTCCTGGCTCTTACAGGGATTTCGGTCGCAAGCTGCGTGGCTGTCGAGGCTGCGTGTCAGCGGCTGATGAAGCGAAAGATTCGCATCAGCGATGGCAGTGCCGTGCTGACCGGCATTCTGATGGCTTTCGTTTTGCCGCCGGGGTTGCCGCTGCATTTTCCGATTTTGGGTGCAGTGATGGCCATTTTTATCGGCAAGCAGCTCATGGGTGGGCTCGGATACAACATTTTTAATCCGGCATTGCTTGCTCGCGCCTTTTTGATGGTGACATTTCCGGCGCTCATGACGACGGCCTGGATTCTGCCGACGCCACTTACGGAACTGGGTTATCCCGGTCAGTGGATAGCGGCTTTGAATGGCATGCCGGCTGTGGATGCCGTGACTTCGGCAACGCCGCTCGGCGTATTGTCTGAACAGGGAGCGGAAGCATTTCGCAATCGTTTTGGAAGCGGCCTGGGGCTTTATGGCAGTTTCTTTATTGGATACAAACCCGGTTGTATCGGTGAAACATCGGGACTTTTGCTGCTGATCGGCGGTTTGGTTCTGATGATTAAGAAATATATTTCGTGGCACATTCCTGTTTCGATGCTGGGAACCATTGCCCTGCTGACCTGGATCTTCGGCGGCGATACGCTGTTCAGCGGCGATCCGCTGCTCGCCGTATTGTCTGGTGGTGCAATACTCGGTGCATTCTTTATGGCAACGGATTATGTCACTTCACCCTCCAATAAGATGTCACAGCTCATCTTTGGTATGGCTATCGGTGCCCTTACGGTTTTGATCCGACTCAAGGGCGGATATCCCGAAGGTGTCTGCTACGCCATTTTGCTCGTCAATCCGTTGAGCACTGTCCTCGATGGCTGGTTTAAGCGACAGCGATTCTCGCCAGCTCCGGAACCCAAGCCCGAAGTAAAAGCGGAACCCAATCCCGAAGTGAAGGCTGAAGCTAAAGAAGACCCCAAACCGGAATCCAAAGAAGAACCAAAACCTGAATCAAAATCAGATGATAAATCCGAAGCCAAGGCGGAATCCAAAGAAGAGCCGAGTGCTTCGGACAAAGCTGAAACCAGGTCTGCGGACGAAGTTAATGCATCATCGAATGCTGATGATAAAGAAGGAGGTGCCAAATGAGTAATGCTGCCTTCAAGGATATTACCAGCATCGTGATTCGCCTGACGGTAACCTGTCTTCTTGCAGGACTCATCATGGGGTGGGCGTTCATATTGACGCATGAGGGCAAGGAAAAGAACGAGCAGCTGCGCGATGAAAAAGTCATGTATTCCATATTGGGGTACGACAAATCCAATCCGGCACCTGCAACGATGGCGATGCATACGATTTATCGATATGTTTTGACGAACGGAGATTCCCAGTCTATTGGTTATTTATTGCCGATTGGCGAGAAATATGGCGTCGTTGAACTGGATCTTGGCGGACAGTTTGTTCGTCAGATTCCGGTCGATGCCGTGGCGTCGAAGCTTCGAAACGAAGGTGAACGAAATTCGGTAATGCAGCAGGCTGTCGGGAATCAGACGGAAATCCGGTATGCGGATTCCATGATCATCGTGACGAATGCCGGGGAAAGAACAGCCTATATCCTGGATGGGAAGTATCCGGGATTCAAGACGACGATTCGTGTCAAGATGGCTCTGGATGCCCAGTTTTCGATGCTTGGATTCGAAGTCCTCGAGCATGAGGAAGATCCCGGGCTCGGTGCAGAAATCGTAGAAAAATACTTCCGTGGACAGTTCGAAGGAAAGTCATTCGAACAGCTCAAGTCTGCGAAAGTCATTCGCGAAGACATGCCGGATGATTACAGAGCTGCTTTGACCGGCAAGATAACCGGCAAAGAGGCTGCCGAAATTCGCCAGAAACATGTCGGTGACGATATCTATGCTCTGACGGGGGCGACGATATCATCGCGTTCCGTACTCAATGGCAATCAGGCTATGGTTTCAAAATTCCATCATCGCATGACTGTCCTCGACGAGGCAATCAAGGCTCAGGGAATTCAGACTCCGTTTTAGAGTCCTGCGCTTTTCAGAAACAGGGTTTTCGGCGTTTTCTTCGATGAAAACCCGGATTTTTACATCACTCATTATTCGAATAAATACATCATGGCTAACGAATTATCAAAAGGACAACTGGTCGCGCGAGGTCTCCTGAGCCAAAATCCGGTGTTTAAACTGGCGTTGTCGATGTGTCCGGCAGTCGGTATGTCGACATCCATAAAAACCGGTCTGATGCTTGGTGTGGCAGTTCTGTTCGTGCAGGTTTTTTCGAGTCTGACGATTTCTCTTTTCAAGAACTGGATTCATCCGCGCATTCGAATTCCGACATATACGCTGACCATCGCCACCTGGGTGACGGTCATCGATCTCGTTTTGTCTGCCGCATTTCCTGCCGCCTATGCGGAAATGGGTATTTTTATCAAACTCATCGTGGCCTTCGCAATCATCACCATGCGTCTGGAAATGTTTGCCTGCAAGGAAACCGTTTCGGACTCCCTGTTCGATGCCGTTGGCATGGGGCTGGGATTTATGTTCGGTATGGTTACGATCGGATTCGTCAGGGAACTGCTCGGTTCCGGCATGGTATTTGGCTACGATTTGCTCGGCTTTAAACCACTGTTGTTCTTCATCCTGCCATGTGCCGGCTTCTTTGTGGTCGGTCTGATGATGGCTTTCTTTAACTGGATTGAAGCAAAATATCGCGATGCAAGGGAGCAGAAATCATGAAAAAGAAAACGCGCGATATCTTTTTTGTTTTTATTGCGGCCATCGTCATTTTTGCCGTAACGGCCATCGCTATGGTGTTCCCGTCAGGTGATGATGGATTCATTACGGAAAAAGCATTTGAAGGCGACAAGGAAATTGTTCTGACGACAGCACAGCCCGTTAAGAATGTGCCCGCAGCGGAAGCTTTTACGGTGTTTGAGGAAAATGATCCCGATATTCAGGTGCATCCGCAATCGGTTTCCGTCGATGGCAAAAAAATTCACCTGACCTTTTCCGATCGCCTCAATCAATCCAATGCGCACATGGTCAAGGCTCCGGAACTCGCCGAAGGAACGGGACCGGTGGCTACCGAAGTTTCCCGTTCGTACTGGGGATTTCTGCTTTCCATTCTGATCTCTGCACTGCTCATCAACAACTACGTTTTTACGAAGTATCTCGGACTGTGCGTCTTTATGGGAACTTCGAAGCGCAAGACGACGGCGACCGGCATGGGCATCGTGTTTACGATCGTCATGCTGTTATCGGCGGTGATGAGCTGGCTGGCCAACCGATATATTCTGGTACCGTTCCATCTGGATTTCCTGCAGGTCGTCGTCTTCATCGGCCTCGTTTCGCTGACCGTTCAGGCGGTCGACACGATTCTGCGAAAAGTCAATCCGATTCTGTTCAATGCGTTTGGCGTCTTTCTGGTTCTGGTCATCGCGAACTGCATCATCATTGCGGTGCCGCTCTATATGGCGAGTAATCAGTACAATTTGATCGAGACGATCATGCTTGCGCTGGGGGCCGGCGGCGGCTTCCTTTTGGCACTGTATCTGATGTCGAGCGTTCGCGAGCGCCTCGAACTTGCTCAAATTCCCGAATGTTTTAAAGGGCTTCCGATTGCATTTATCGTCGCTGGACAGTTCGCCCTTGCATTCCTCGGATTTTCCGGACTCCAGATCGGTTAGTTCGGCAAATAGTAATTGAAATATCAGAGTTTTCTGATGTTTTGGCAGGGGGCGTCAGCCCCCTGCGCCGCTATGGCCTGCAGCCATACGCGGCTACCCCTTAAGGCGCTATGGCCCTGGGCCATACGCGCCTTTTTTGGTGTGCCGGGCATGGCACAATTCTAACGGGTGAAAGTCCCGCCACAGGTATTTACCGCCAAGTGTAGTGAACCACAAGCCGGAAGCAGCAATGCCAAGGGGGAGGAAGTGGGTAACAAAACCGACGAGCCT
>JAFRYG010000131.1 GCA_017441205.1 Pseudomonadota bacterium | reverse complement strand
GGTCTCGTTTGTGATGAGAACAAGGTTTGCGCAGAAGCACCAACCAAAGCTCAGAAGGGCGAATCCTGCGAAAAACTCGCCTGCGAGGATGGTCTCGTTTGTGATGAGAACAAGGTTTGCGCAGAAGCACCAACCAAAGCTCAGAAGGGCGAATCCTGCGAAAAACTCGAATGCGAGGATGGTCTCGTTTGTGATGAGAATAAGATTTGCGCAGAAGCACCAACCAAAGCTCAGAAAGGCGAATCCTGCGAAAAACTCGAATGCGAGGATGGTCTCGTTTGTGATGAGAACAAGATTTGCGCAGAAGCACCAACCAAAGCCAAGAAGGGTGAATCCTGTGAAAAACTCGAATGCGAGGATGGTCTCGTTTGCGATGAGAACAAGATTTGCACTGATGCACCAACCAAAGCCAAAGAAGGTGAATCTTGTGAATCACTTGAGTGCGAAGAAGGTCTCGTTTGTAATGCCGAAAAGAAATGCGAAAAAGACCTTGCAAAAGAAGGCGATGCCTGCGAAGCCGATACCGATTGCGAAACGGGTCTTGGCTGCGTGAGTGGTATATGCGCAAAAAAGGCTGAATAATTTCTTTGCTAATCATTCTTCACAAAGCGAATGAATAGATCACATAGGCCGTTCCTTTGGGAACGGCCTGTTTTGTTTTGGTACACTGTTTTTATTCGTTTTGCATGGAGACGATGAGGGCAGGAAAGTGCGACATTTTTGCCACATTGGAAGCGGTTGTTTTTAATGCTATAATAATAAAGTTATGTGTTGATATGGTTGAAGTAACGGCAATGTTCAACCTGTTCAGACATTCTGTTTATATCGACTGATCCTGGTGGATCAGCAGAATTCTTTCACAAAAGACAATTCAAAGGAGTAAAAATGAAAAAATTAACATGGTTGTTTGCAGCTCTCAGCATTTGCGCTTGTTCATTCACGGCCTGCGGCGATGATGACAGCGGGGATTCCAAAGCAAAGGAAAACGAATCCTGCGCCGAAGCCACTTGTGATGATGGTCTGGTTTGCAATGAAACCTCCAAGATTTGCGAGAAAGCAAAAGCTGCTAAAGGCGAATCCTGCGCCGAAGCCGCATGTGCCGATGGTCTGGTTTGCAACGAAACCTCAAAAATCTGCGAAGATGCTCCAGCGCCTGCCAAAGCCAAGAAGGGTGAATCCTGCGAAAAAGCTGAATGCGAAGCTGGCCTCGTTTGCGGCGATGACAAGAAATGCGCCGAAGCCGCAGCTCCCGCAGCCAAAGCCAAGAAGGGCGAATCCTGTGAAACGCTCGCTTGCGAAGATAACCTCGTCTGCGGTGATGACAAGATTTGCGCAGAACCCGCTGCCCCAGCCAAAGCCAAGAAGGGCGAATCCTGCGAAACGCTCGCTTGCGAAGATAACCTCGTTTGCGGTGATGACAAGATTTGCGCCGAAGCTGCTCCTGCTGACAAGGCCAAAGAAGGTGAATCCTGCGAAACGCTCGAATGTGATGAAAACCTGAAATGCAACGATGATAAGATCTGCGAAGCCGCTAAACAGGATATTGACTGTGATGCTCTGACCGACGTCAAATCCGCCTTCGATGCGATGGTTGCTCTCTCGGAAGATGACCTCAAGGATTGCTCAAAAGTCGAACCTGCATCGAAGGCTGTAGCAGATGCTGTGGCTGCCGCCAGTCTTGAATTCGATGCCGTCGAAGCTGCATGCTTCGAAGGTTGGGGCGTTGCTGCCGACAAAAAGGAAGCCATTGATGCTGCCGTCGCAAGCTGTTCACCGGTTGAAGTTAAATGCGAAGAAATGTCCAATGTCAAAACCGCAGTCGAAGCTGTTGCAGCACTCACCGAGGACGACCTCAAAGATTGCGATAAACTTGCAAAAGCAATGAATGATGACCTGGATGCCGCAATGGTTTCGGACAAAGTCTATGCCGCAGATGCAAGTGATGATGACAAAGATGCTGCGGCCGAAATCGTCCTGAAAGCTTGCGCTGAGGGATGGGGCATGACCTCCGATAAACAGACTGCTGTCAATGCTGCCGTAGATGCCTGTAATGCTCTCGCAGTCTGTAAAGAAAAAGCGGCAGGCGATTCCTGCGGCGACAAGATGGTCTGCACGCAGGACGGCGAAAATCTTGTATGCAAAGCACAAGCTGCTGAAGAAGATCCCTGCAAGGGCAAGAAAGAAAATGACGAGTGCGGCGAAAACAAGATCTGCGACAAAGACCTCAAATGCGTAGATAAGAAAGCCGAGGAAGAAGACCCCTGCAAGGGCAAGAAAGAAAATGATGCCTGTGGCGAAAACAAGGTCTGCGACAAAGATCTTAAATGCGTAGATAAGAAAGCTGCTGAAGGTGAATCCTGCGAAAAACTCGCTTGCGAGGATGGCCTCGCTTGTAATTCGGACAAAAAATGCGCAAAGGCCAAAGAAGGCGAATCCTGCGACAAGGGCATTAAGTGCGTCGATGGTCTCGCTTGCAATTCGGACAAAAAATGCGCAAAGGCCAAAGAAGGCGAATCCTGTGACAACGGCATTACCTGCGAGGAAGACCTCATTTGCGGCAAGGAATCCAAAAAATGCGAAATCGATTGCTCCAAGAAAGTAGCTCTGAGTGCCGCAATGACAAAAATCGTTGCATATTCTGCAGAAGACCTCAAGAATTGCGCCACGATTGCGATAATTCTTACCGCCATGGACGAGGCGATGATCGCTGACAAAATTTATGATAAAGAAGATAAACCAGAAGACCAGGAGGCCAAAGGCAATGCAATCTTGAAAGCTTGCGGCGAAACCTGGGGCATGACGACGGAAAAAGCAACGGAACTTGATGATGCCACGGAGGCTTGCATTCCTATCTTCGCTTGCATGGGCGAGGATGCAGAGTTGGGTAAAGAATGTGGTGAAAAGATGACCTGTCAGTTGGTCGAAACTCAGCTTAGATGCGTCGGTGAAAAGGACGCAGCTTGTGACGAAATTAATGTTTGCAAAGCAGATCTCGTCTGTGATGCCAATACCAAAAAATGTACAGAAGCCAGCGCAGAATAATGACTTCCGTTAATCCGTGAGGTGTTTTTTCAGGCCGTTCCTTGTGGAACGGCCTGTTCTGTTTTTGCGCATTAACGGATTATCGTTCTGGATCGCGACATTTTTGCCACTCTGGACGTATTTTATTTTAATGCTATGATAGAAGTTATGATATATCGTGCATCGATGTGGTTGGTGCAACGATAATGTAGGCATTGGCCGCATCCATTATAATGACAATATCAATTGGTCCTGCCGGACTAATACAATTTCTTCACAAATATTGACAATTAAAGGAGTCAAAAATGAAAAAAACAGCATGGTTGTTTGCAGCTCTCAGCATTTGTGCATGTTCTTTCACTGCCTGCGGCGGTGACGATGACAAGGATGAAACCCCGGCAACAACCACAGCCCAGGAAGGCCAGGCATGCGGCAATGATATCAAATGCGCTGATGGTCTGACTTGCAATGCCAGCACCAATAAATGCGAAAAAACATCCGGCACGCCTGCTGCTGATGATTCTTGCAAGGGCAAACAGGCCAACGACGTTTGCGGCGTGAATAAAGTCTGCGATGCCAATCTGAAATGCGTCGACAAAGCTGCCGAAGGCGGTGACAAAGCTCAAAAAGGTGAAGATTGCAGTTCCAAAGCCTGCGCCGAGGGGCTCATTTGCGGCGACGATAAGAAATGCGCCGAGAAACCTGCCGATGGCGGTGACAAAGCTCAAAAAGGTGAAGATTGCAGTTCCAAAGCCTGCGACGCAGGTCTGAAGTGCGACGATGCATCCAAGAAATGCGTCGAAGACAAAGGTGGCGAAGGCGGCGAGGGCGATGAAGCCTGCAAGGGCAAAAAAGCCAACGATGAATGCGGCACGAACAAAGTTTGTGATGCCAATCTGAAATGTGTCGACAAGGAAGAAGAATTTAAGGGTGATGCAGAATGCAAGGGCAAGAGTGCCGACGATGAATGCGGCACGAACAAAGTCTGCGACAAAGACCTCAAATGCGTAGAAAAAACTGAGGCAGACGTTCCGTGCGATGAAGATAATCCATGTGCAAACAAAAGTTCAGTCTGCAATCTGGAAAAGAAAAAATGCGTCAAACTCGGTGACTGCAATCTCGGTTCTTTTGTTGAATTCTGCACAAATGGCGGAAATATGGTCACATGCCAGAGCAAAAAGATGACTGTCTATAATTGCGCCAATCAGGGTGAAGGTCTGGTTTGTCATACGCTCGGGCCAAAAGATGTTCAGTGCGTCGAATTCTGCAAGAAAGGTGATCCGCAAAAGAAGGCTTGTATAGCCAGTCCTGCCAGTCAGTATGACCCATCAAAACCCTCTACCGGATATATCGTTGAGGAATGCAAGGCAGACGCGAACGGCAATTATATTTATTTCGAGGTAAATGATAGTGAGGTTCAATGTCACGCTGATAATATTTGCGTCAATGGTGCATGTATTACGGAAGGTGCCGAAGTGGATTGCCAGGGCGCTGTTATTAATGAGGACTTCATGCGTAAATGCGATAAGGATACACTCGTTTATACCTACACATCAGAAGAATTCAAGAGCTGCAACAACAGCAAGACTGCGAAGGTGGATTGTAAAAAAGTTGGCGATTTCAAAGGTTGTGTCAGCAAAGGCGACGACGATGCCAGCTGCAGTGGATGGCATTAATCTTTTTTGAGTCCGGCTATTTCTGCGCTGCAGAAATACGCCGCCCTTTAACGCCGCTATGGCTGCGCCATACGCGGCGTTTTCTTTTTATTTAAAATAAAGCCAGCGGCTCGCTGCGCGACCAATCGTCGATCGAAAATGCCTTCAGGCCCGAAATAATCCGCAGACATGATGCATCGTTGCGAAGACACACGGATTGCTCGTTCGATGCAGCTCCCCAAATCTGGGTACCAACGGCAAAAATGCGAAGTACCTGGCTGGATTTGGCACTGTTGAGTCCGACTTTCAAAACCACGAGCTGGCCGTGTTCCGATGCCGCGAGTACAAAAACATAGGATTTGGCTGCCGGAGCTACCGAAATGATCCTGCCGTGCTCCAGGTCGAGACGGTTGAGTTCGCTGCATTCACCGGTGCGGACATCGATCGAAATGACGCGCAGATCTTTCATAAAAGCCAGCAGCTGATTGGCAGTCTTATCTTTGCCGAAAGCAATCTGAACCGCATCCTGAATCTCAATGCGTCGGATATCTGTCTTGCCGGTGCGATCAAAGATCTCGATATGATCCGAAAGCAGACACGCAAACGATTTGCCATTTTCAGATACTGCGAGTGCCTTGCATCCGTCGACATGCCAGTCGAGCAATTCCAGCGTTTTCCCGCTGTTTATGGCCAGTCCGCCATCTTCATAATGAACGAGCAGACAGTTTGAAGAAGAAGCCATCACGTCGACAGGACGATCAAACGTGCAGATCTTCGAAATGGCATTCTCATCGAGTTTGAGTCGGTATATAAATCCGTCGCTGCATGCGGCAATAACTTCCGAAAACAGCGTCCCGGCACAGGATGCACGCACAGATCCCGGCAGCGGCGCAGCTGACAGAATCTCCTGTGAATGGCTGAAAAATGCCGTCGCACTCTCTGTGCGCAAGGCCACAAATCCATCTTTTTCGGGCGAAGGATAGACTGCACAGAAATCGCGTGGACGCCGGGGCGTGCGAAGGCAAAGCGTGCGCTGTTCCAGATCGAATATCGTAAGGTTTCCTCGGCAATCGCCAAATATTATCAGCGATTTTCCGCTCAGATCCCAGGCGGTTACCGGCGCATTGCCCTTCAGGACACACTCGATCTTCTGGTTTGCCGGATAACCTTGCCAGATTGCGCCATCATCTTCCAGAATCGTAAAGAAATCCCCGCGCCAGTATATATGGGCTGCGCACCATCGGTGATTATCAGAGGCCTTTTGCTCCATGATCAGACTGCCGTCGAAGACGCTGAAGACACTGGCTGCCTGTGGGGAAAGCGCAACGATATAGCGCTCACACGGATCCATTTCGACCTGAAAGAGTCCGGGAATCTGATGCTCAAATACATCACCGCCATAAAGAATCTTCAGAATGTCGCCCTCATGCTCAAACTCCGGTGCGCCCAAAAGCCGAATGACATTCCCCGATGCATCTGAGTCGGTGCCGCATTTCGCTGCGCTCTCTTCGAGCTCCATAAATTCGATTCGCCGCTCTGCATTCTGACCCTGACAGACAACGGCATCGGTCGCATCCCATATCAGCTTGTCGCACTCAAAATCGAGCAGATATATGCCAAGAATGTCCAGGGTTTCTATCGACCAGATACGAACCCAGCCATCCTCATCGGCACTCGCAAAAAAACGGGAACAGGGGGAAAATGCTACAGAAACGATGCGGCAACCATGACCACATTGGGTCACAATTCGAACCGGGCTCACAAACTTACTCGTTGTAGGAACAAAACGATGCGGCAGATCGACCACTTTTTAACCCCTTAAAAAAAAGACGCTCAGGTATTATCAGTCGAATGTCGAAAGGACGCAACGAAAAAAGACAACGACTAGCTCAAA
This sequence comes from Pseudomonadota bacterium, assembly GCA_017441205.1. Taxonomy (GTDB): domain Bacteria; phylum Myxococcota_A; class Bradymonadia; order UBA4248; family UBA4248; genus UBA4248. Next base: position 16,057 of record JAFRYG010000131.1, on the reverse strand, counting down.
TGATTGCCTGTAAATTCGCGAAGCATCGCGCTGATCTGATGAACATTATAGGGTTTTTCAAGACCAACGACACCTTCGCTCTGCATCCATTTGCGTGTGTCATCATCCAAATAACGGGAAGTAACGATGATCGACGTTTCCGGACGAATGGCTTTGGTACGGCGAACGATTTCGTACCCATCCACAATGGGCATTCTCAAATCCGTAATCACTACGTCAAACTTGTGTTCAGCAATGAATACCGATGCATCAATCCCGGAGGATGCAGTCATGACATAATATCCTTCGAGCGAAAGCATCAATGCAAGGTTTCGAAGCATATCCAGGTCATCATCGACGACCAAAAGCCGCATTCTATTGCTACCGGTATCCAAATATCGCCTCCATACCAAAACGCGCCGCCCATCTATCACAAATGGTCTGACAACGTCAATTGAACGAAACAATATCTTCGATATCATCACAAACAAGCTTTACCATTACCTGTTATATGTGCGTTTGGATGCATCGGCAAGCACAAAACAAAAAAAAGCCCGAACGTATTGTGCCAAAAGGCACAATAGTTCGGGCCGGGGCCGCCGTATTGCGCAGCAAAAGGCGGCTTTCCCCAAAAAAACTGCTATTTCTTCGTCAGAGTGTCGATATTCCAGCTATTGTTTTTATTTTTCTTCTTATCCTTTTGGGACGAAGAACTGCCGGATTTTTTACCTGATTTGGACTTGGAAGTATCCGTTTTGGCTACGGAATCCTTTGGCTTGTCCGTATTAGCGCTGGGCGCGGGTTCGGGGGTAGGCGCGGGTTCGGGAGCTGCGATGACAGCCGGCTCTTCGGGTTTGGTATTGGCAGGCGGAACAATGGGCTTGCCGTCTGGACCCAGGGGAAGTCGATGCAGTGAAATATTCATCGATGGACTCGTGCCGATTTTGGGGATGATAGCAAGTGGATAATCTTCATATCCGTCGGCTCTGAGTATCAGCTGCCAGGGTTCGACTTTTGAGTTAAATGGCGCAGCCACCGGCGAAACCGTCAGCGGCGTTTTGCCGATTTCACTGTTGTCTGCAGCACGATACAGCGTTGCTCCTTCCGGAATCGTCGAAATGTATATATCGAACCGCATCAGTTCAGAAACGCCCTGACCGTAACCCTTGGCTAAACCCCTTGACAGTCCCGTAATATAGGCAGGCCGTTTTTCGGGTTTACCGGATTCAGCAGCGGGCAGCTGTATATCCTCAAGGTTTTTGTCAATGAGCACTTTTACCAGCAGAATGGTACCAATGATAAATAAAAATATAAAGATCCCGACGCCGAACATCATCGCGAGATTCCGCTCTCTGCTGTTGGCTGATGATGCACCAACGATTGTTGGGGCCGGCAGGTTCGGGTTGACGGAACTCGTGCGGGACATGGTGCTGCGCCGTCTCGAGAGCTTTCCGCTGATTTTGGCTGCATTGTGTTCGTTGATCAGATCGGTATCCGACAGAGCGAGGAGGGCATCCTTGACTTCGCCCGCATTCTGATAACGGGCCGAGGGATTCTTGTTGACGCAGCGGGCAAGTACATTGCCGAGCGAGGAATCGAGAATCCAGTCCTCGATGACGATGGAATCCTGCGAAAGAATAGTCATGGCGACATCCATCGGGGATTCGCCGTCGACGGCCGGATATCCCGTCAGCATTTCGAGTCCAACCAGACCCATGGCAAAAACATCCGATGCAGGTGTGACTACGCCGCCGCGAAGATGTTCCGGACTCATATAGGCAGGAGAGCCCATCCATGCACCGGTCTGCGTCAGCTTTTCGCCGCCGGGCTGATCTTCGCCCGCAACGACCTTGGCAATGCCAAAATCGAGCACTTTGACTTCATAATCGCGGGAATCCTCATCTTTCTTGAGCAGACAGATATTGGCGGGCTTGATATCGCGGTGGACAATGCCTTTATTGTGAGCTTCCTCCAGCGCAGACAATGCCTGAATCATGATGCGCTTGGTCTCGACAAACGTAAAGATTTCGCGCCTGGCAAGATGATCGTCCAGAGACGTGCCATCCAGAAATTCCATGACATAAAACAGCGTGTCATCATCCGCACGTCCGCTGTCGTAAATCTTTACGGCATGTTCATTATTGATGCTGCGGCAGAGATCAATCTCGCGCTGGAAACGCTTTTGGGCACGATCATAATCTTCCAGATTGTGCTTGAGCGTTTTGATGGCAACGCGCATTTCGTTGTTCTGGAGATCTTTGGCTTCATAGACGATTCCAAAACCGCCTTTCCCAATGCTTCGAACAATACTGTAGCGCTCTTTTAGTATTGTTCCGGGTTCAAATTCAGTTCTGGGTGGTTTTTTCTCACCGGAATCCTTGACTGCGATTCCCTGAATGGTTGCTTTGGGGGCATTATTAATATCTTTTTGATTATCCATGACGTTTCCCGCAATGAAACAGACCAAATCTCAGTGCGAACTATCACATATCCCTGAACAAGGCAAATAACCCTGCAATTTGATGTGATGACGGCTCAATTGGGGTGGAATTATGCAATTTTCATACCATCCGGACGGCATCATAATGGGCCATAACTACATGTAGCCAACGTTTCTGTCGATTAAATCACCAAAAAAAGATTTCTACCCGATTAAAATTTGTTACTCTATTGTTAGGAAAGGGGGGGGATAAACCGGGTAAAGGAAAGGTTCCATGAACGCTGTAAAAGTCAAAAATTTCGTCCTCGACACAAATGTCATTCTTCATGATCCACAAGCTATTACAAAGTTTGGGGCAAGTAATGTCATCATACCCATCTATGTGGTTGAAGAAGTCGACAATTTCAAAAAGCAGCTCAATGAACTCGGGCGTTCTGCCCGCCAGTTCAGCCGCACGCTGGATGAATTTCGTGAACAGGGCAATCTTGCTAAGGGTGTAAGGATGCCGAGCGGCGGTCTCCTGCGCGTCATTCCGACGGAACGCAAGTATCTTCCGCAGGACAATATTGCAACAAGCAAGAATTCTCCGGATACACTCATCATGAGTGTTGCACTGCGCGTACAGGCCGAAGAACCGGATGTTCCGTGTATCTTTATTACAAAGGATACCAACCTGCGCATTCGCGCTGACGGCATGGGACTTTGCAGCGAAAACTACGAAGAACGCAGCTTTTCGATCGATGAATTATATCCGGGTGCCATCGAACTGCACGTCGAGGGCGATCTCATCGACGAACTCTATCAGACGCGCGAAGTCACCGTTCCCTTCGTCGAATCACAGCGCGTCATGAATGCATACGAAAATGACGAACTGACGCATGGATTGGATGAAACCGCGCGCATCCTGTTCGCCAACGAATATGTGCGCCTGGTGGACAAAGCCGAAGAATGTCATACGGCTATGGCCAGACTTATGCCTCAGCAAAATAAAATCATTTCTCTGGCCACCACTCGCCCCGGTTTCGGCGGCTGCTGGGGCATCAAACCCCGCAACAAGGAACAGCATTTTGCGCTCGATTGCCTGCTGGATGACAACATCAAGCTCGTCACGCTGCTCGGCAAAGCCGGTACCGGTAAAACGCTCGTTGCGCTGGCTGCCGGTCTCCAAAAAGCCACAGAAGAACAGGCTTACAGCAAATTGCTCGTCGCGCGCCCGATCTTCCCGCTCGGCAAGGATGTCGGCTATCTGCCGGGTGGTATCGAAGATAAGCTCAATCCCTGGATGCAGCCCATCTTCGACAACGTCGAATTCCTGATGGGACTGAATGAAGAGGATAAACGCAGAGGCCGCCGCAGCTACAAGGAACTCATCGATATGGGACTGCTCCAAATCGAAGCATTGACCTATATTCGCGGACGCTCCATCCCCAATCAGTACATCATCATCGACGAAGCTCAGAACCTGACTCCGCACGAAGTCAAAACGATTATCACGCGCGTTGGCCAGGGAACAAAAGTCGTTCTGACGGGCGATCCGTACCAGATCGACAATCCTTATGTCGATGCCGACAGCAACGGTCTGACTTACGTCATCAATAAATTCAAGGGAATCGATATCGCTGCAACCGTGACGCTTTCCAAAGGTGAGCGTTCAAAACTCGCCGAAATCGCATCCAATCTGTTGTAATTCCCGTATTCGAATTGTTTTTGTAGGGGGCCTGCCCCCTGCGGCGCTATTTGCACAGCAAATACGCGCCTACCCCCGCTGCGGGGGAGCCCGCAACGCCCCGCATCACCGAATCCAAACAATTCGCCTCAGTTCGCAAAAGGCCATTCACTTCGTCTCTCGCGCCTGTCGTCGCTCCGGCTTGTGACTGGCCGTTGCTCACTGGCCTCTGCGACTCGCACCGTTGTTCGAACACTGAATCCAAACAATTCGCCTCAGTTCGCAAAAGGCCATTCACCTCGTCTCTCGCGCCTGTCGGCGCTCCGTCTCGTGTCTGGCCGTTGCTCACTGGCCTCTGCGACTCGCACCGTTCACTGGACGGTGCGAGTCTCGGGCCCCCTGCCGCGAAGCGTACAAGAAAAACCGCGCCTGTCGGCGCTCCGGCTTGTGACTGGCCGTTGCTCACTGGGCACAAAAAAGCCGCAGCTAATGCTGCGGCCTGGATCATGCCGGAATATTTGAATTATCGCGCATAATGCTGCTGGATCAGTTCGTACGCCGCCGTCAGCTCCTGCGTTTTCTCGGTCGCAATCCGTTCCGCTTCGGGAGAATCGGAGTGCCTGTCCGGATGGTATTCGCGCATGAGCCGCCGGTATGTCTTTCGAACTTCTTCGAAGGGTGTACCATAGGGCAGTCCCAGCGTTTCGAATGCACCAAATATAGGCATTTCCTCTGGATCCGGGATGAATTGGCTCCAATTGACATCCGGATCGGCTTCCCGGAGTTTCATCATCAGCTTGAACAGCTGGCGTTCCGTCAGACGCTGGGCGGCATTGGGAATATCTCCGACACGACGCCCGTGGATGCGGACATCGCTGATTCGCTCCGCCTGCGCTTTGACAAATTCCGAAACCAGTTCTTTGGTCGCCTTGGCTCTGGGATTGTCTTCAATTTTCTGGTTGATGCTCTGAGAGACTTCGTGCGCTTTGATGACGCTCTTTTCTATACCACGCTGAACGTTGACTGCCTTTTTCTGAAGCCATTCGAACAGTGCCTGCTTATCCACATTTTTGGCCATGATATCCTCAATTATTACTGGCAGTAGGGATCGACTTTTCCGGCTCGTTTAAGTGCAGCCTTGGCGTCCTCGCTTCGGTGCAGATATTCAAGGAAATTGGAATAGCTCCGAAGGGTCTCGGCCGCTTTATGCCAGGCTCCTACTGCCTCGAAAATCGCAGTCGCATTATTAAATAATTTTTCTGTCTTTTCGAGTGAAACCTCTCCCAAATTGCGTTTATGGGCCTCAAAATTCATTTCGGCAGACAAACGGTACCCGACACTCAGCAGGTATTTGTTTCCATCCTGAGATGTCGTATCGAAAAACTTCTTCATGGACTTCGTAGCCTTCTGGAGATTCTTTCGATTGTATTCGTACATGGCTTTTAGAAGATGGTAGCGGATTATCCAGGATTTTATTGGCCTTTTCTGAATAATTCGCGTCATCGCGTCGAAATCATTCTGAACTGACTGTTGCTGCAATGAATCCACTGTAAGCCGGATGCGTGTATAAAGAAGCCTGAATAACAGAACGACATCGCCGGTTTTTTCGACAATTGCGATTCCTCTTTCGATATCATCCAAAGGCAGGGGATCACCAAGTTCTGCTGCACATTCTGCCAGTACTCTCAATGAATTGGGGGTGTCGTGCCACAGTTCTGATACGCTCTGGGCATGATATGCTTCGGTGGCAACTTCTTTTGCGCGCAGAGGCTCACCCCGGAGCAGATACAGCTCAGCACAGAGTACGAGCGTTTTCGATAGCTTCGACAGATCTCCAAGGCGGCGGCAGATTTCCAGCGATTTTTCGGCATACCGAAGGCCGTTGACCAGGGCTCCTTTGCCTCCGCAGGCCAACTCTTCTTTGGCAATCGCATAATAGGCCGAACACATCAGCGATTCATCGCGCAAATCCTCGGCCTGTTTCAGCGCCCATTTGAGCTCTTCCCGGGCACGATTATGTTCATCCAGTGCACATAAGGCACTGCCATGCGCAAGCAAGGCCTCACACGAAAGACTTCGTTTTCCGAGAACACCGCTGAATTGAGCCAATATACCGGCATACATGCAGATATCATCGTATTTCCCCTGACGTCTGGCCAGTTCAATACATTCCTTTAACAGAGATGGGTAAACGGAATCATGCTGCGGACCGGCATAGAAAAGACACTTGCGGAGCAGAGTATCTGCAGATCGATTATAAAATAGTTTGCTTTGGGCATGCGCCAGTTTGACCCAGTAATGGATTGCTTTTGGCCATAATTGCGCAAAACTGGCAGCACTTGCGATGATATCATCGGGGGCATGCCGCTTTTCCAGAATCAGAGCGTATGCGCCAACCATGCGGCGAATCCAGTTCGGTTTGCGGGAGATGATTTGAGTTTTATAAAACGCTGCATCCGGAATTTGACAGCATTCCCCCAAATCACTGTCGTCACTCATGTGAAGGACATCACCGGTTTTGATGAGCTTTTTCAAAATATCCCTGCACCAGTCAATGCGCTGATTTTTAATCAGGGAAATTTCTTCCGGCAAAGGTTCAAATGAAAGAACCTGAATCAGATCATTCAGGTAAAACCGATCTCCAAGACAGGATGCTGCACCGAGAAATGTCTGAACATCTTCGGGTAAACTCTCAAAACAGGCATTGTCGCGTGCAATAATATCTTCCGGAATGAGTTCATGCAGTTGTTCGGTATCCCAGATATTATGGTTGGATGCTTTGATTCGCGCAAGCCTCTGGAACATTCGCCAAATCTGAGAAAATGTCTTTCCGGAATGGCGCTGAATATATTTCAGATCATCGCCGTGAATGGCAAACGACTTCATATCCAGTACATGCTCATTCAATGCATCGATTTCACTCTCTTCGATTTCATGAATGCGAATGACATCGGCATTCTCCGGAATTTCATCGCTCTCCGGATTGATGACAAGCACAAAGATATTTGAAGAAGCAAGTGATTGGATTTGCTGGACAATATCCTTCCAGGGGTGGCATTGCTTCGTATAGGCTTCCGAAATGACGATGATAACAGGCCCTTGTTTGGCATCCCGCTGGATGGTATTCAAAAATACTTCCAGAATGTCACTGTTGCTGCGGGATTGAAGAGTGGTCAGTTCCTTTTTGTTCGGAACAAGCTGCAAAAGGCCATATCGGACAAAAAGAATATTGAGGCCCCGCGCTAAATTGTCCTCCTCAAAGAATTCCTCGCCGGCTCGTTCAATCCGGATTTGGCGCTCTGCTTCTTCCGCATTCGGAAAACACCCAATGCGGCTTGACATCATTGACGTTACCAAATCAAAGGGCGGATGATCATCGGGAATTGCTGAGGTGTACAGACTCACATTCTGAAGCTTGTCGCCGCATAAATACAGAAATCCTCTGATGACACGGGCATAATCAAGGGGGGAATCGGATTGCAGACAGGCAATACAGGGTGTTTCCGATAAAAATGATTTGCCAAAAGAGGAAAATAGCGCATCCAAATCATCGTGCAGCCCGTATTCCTCTACGTCAATACCCAGCAATTTGCTGTAATCAGGGTGGTACAGATGATCAATGGCAAAGGGGCGGCAAAGATCCGCAAGTGCCTGCGTTTTGGTGACATCATCCGGATGGAGCTGCCCATGGATTTCCATACTTGGCAATCCATGAGACTCATCCTTAATCGGAACTGGGAGTTTCGAAAGTATGGCATCCAGATTTCGTTTGTGTGAACTCCTCGAATCCTTGTCTTCCTGAAGTTTCGAAACAAATACTTCATCCGAAGCTGTTTCCAGTTCCACCAGTGTCGAAACGCCCATATCGATGCTGTTGGCATAATCCGGAGAATCCAGGGCGGGAATATCGGAAAGAATGGGAAGCAATCCGGAACTCACAATTCCAAAAACGTTGGAACTGTCTCGATCTTCATTCGATACAGGGCGTGCTCCATCACTTTTGCCGGAATCGGTTTTGGCGGAGGCTTCTTCTGATTCCCTGAGTTCCCGCAATAGATCAAATGCATGGGATTGTATGAAGATCTCATTGGTGCCTTCGATATGTTCAACGACACTATCGTCCTCTGCATCCTCTTTTTCCGATTCAGACTTTGAGGGTTCAGGAACTGTTTTGGAGGTACCCGAATCCTTAACTGAAGACGGCTTTTTCTTCGATGATTCTGCATCGGAACGTGGTTTATTCCATTGGGATGAATCCAGGGAATCGTCGTAAGACGTCATCTCTGCAATGGTGGCTGTAATATCCGCATTGCTGTCATTATCTGAATCACGGCCTTCGTTGAGTGACCAGCCGGAAGAATCTTTCTCTGGGGATGTACCATCAAAATCTGACTCCTCCCAGATCTTCGCACTGAACTGTGCAGTTCTTTCTCCTTTTAGCTCATCAGTCTCTGGCTTGTCCCAGGAACCTGAACCGAAAAGTGCTGTTCTTTCTCCCGGCTGTTCCGCGATAGTATTTATGCATGAAAAACTATCTCCCGATTCGTCACAGAAAAGCTTTGGTGATTCCTCTGGCTCGATGCTGCGATGTGTAGCTGTGTTTCGGGCGTTGTGTTCGGAGGATGCGGATCCCGGAATGCGTTTGTCAGTTTCGGACATCGTCGATAAATGCGGCATCGACTCCGGTGATATCTCAATCGTATCGCTGATCAATACACTTTCGGAGTTCTTTTCAGTTCCCTGTGCTTCTGCTTGTGAGTCTGGATCCTTAGCTGATGTCACGTCTGCCCACCTCAAGTCCAACAATATGCAGCTGTAACGTGCATAAATAACACAGAAAAACCAAACCTGACCGATTCATACTTACATGATACACTGCACCGGATATTTTTCCGGCGCAGGATTATAGCGGTCATTCACTCAATTTTTTAACAGTATCAGTGCTTATTATCAATACACTGTTTTGGCAAGCAATGCTGTCACATTATCCGGGCCGCCATTCTGGTTTGCTGCAATAATAAGTTCCCGGCAGGCCTTCGGAAGATCATTTGAATACTTGGTCAGTATCTCAACCAGCTGAGGTTCCTTGACGGGATCGCTCAGACCATCGGAGCACAGCAGATAAATGTCACCATCCTCGTGTTTGTAGAAATTGGTTTCCACTTCGACGGTATCCGCCAGACCTATCGCGCGGGTGATAACATTCTTGTAGGGAAAACTGCGCAGGTCTTCCGGTTTTAAAATACCCTGGCGGATGTATTCATTGGCGAGAGAATGATCTTCTGTCATCTGCTCAAGCACGCCCTTGCGGAGACGATAGCAGCGCGAATCACCGACATGAGCAATAATGACGCCTTCTTCGACAAAATAGGCGCTCACGCACGTCGTACCCATGCCGTTGTATTTGGGATTCTCTCCTGCGGCTTTGTTGATGACCGAATTCGCCTTCACCAGGGCTGCAATCACGCGCCGTTCTTCACGGCTGCTGGGCTTGGGTTTTCCGGATGGCCAGAAGGGCAGTTCAATAGGGGCTTCCTGATGAATCGTTGCATCGTAGTATTCCATGATTTCTTTAATGGCCATACTGGAAGCAACTTCGCCTGACTGATGTCCGCCCATACCATCGGCTACGACGACAAAAGATTCCGTCTGGGATACGAGGAAACTGTCCTCATTGTGCTCTCGAACCATTCCCGTATCCGTCAATCCTGCACATTTCAAACGCATGAAACGTCAACTCCTAAAAAAATGTTAACCCTGGCGAACTGCCATACGCAAAACATTGTAATTCTGCCAATTATCGATAATAAACACAAGAATATTGAAACATCAAAATTTCAATCTGCATTTTTTTCTCAAATTCGCAGGGAGCTGTCGTCTCCTGAGTGCGAGTCGGCGCGGCGTATGGATATAGCCGCGCCCGCAGGGCGTATGGAGCTGCGGCGGTGCGAACAGCGCCCCGCAGGCGACATAGCCCGCGCACCATTAAAAAATTAAAATCTGATTTCCAGACCACCTGACAAATCAAATCCCCAGGCCATGCCGCCGATCAATTCTGCCCCAAGGAAAAGCTTTACGTGTTGGCTCATCTTGTATGTCGCAATGCCGGATATCAGATAGCGCATCGAACCATGGCTGCATTCGGCAAATCCAGACGGTTTCGTCGACTCATCATCATCTCGGGCACCCTTGTCTGCGGATTTGTGATATCCGCACATCGTCCCGTATCCGATTCCGGCACCCACGGCAAAATCAAAATGCTCGAGGCCATCGTACCGCCAGCGAATCGAAACCAGTCCGATATGTCCCAGCGCCGAAGATTCATTTCCGCCCGCCATGCGATACATCAGGCCAACTTCATATTGGCCGCGATAGATTGGAAACAGTCCTTCGACCCGAACAGTCCAGGTCTGAACATTGCGCATGGCAAAAAAACCGCCGACGCCCACGCGAAGTCCGTACCGGTCATCGCCGAATTTTTCAGTCAGCTCGGGATCCTGATTGCCCATCTCGGCAATCGAACGGGAGGATGCACAATCCAGTTCGGATAACCTGCCTTCTGTCGACAGCAGTTTGATGGATGGGGCCGGCGTTTCCTGACCCTCGCCGGTTTCCACTGTCGGCGCGGATGTGTATTCGCGAAGCGACTGAACGGAATCACCTTTGTCATAAAGAGCCAGACAGCCTTCCCGGGTCATCACAAGACCGTGATAGGGGGCTGGATCGAACTGCTCAACCAGGGTTTCGGTCTTTTCCGGCGTGCGCAGTGTCAGATGGCGTTCTGCTCCCTGTTTCCCTTCGACCGAAATGAGACGTCCGCCGCTGATCGGCAAATATTCTTCAGCATCTTCGATGTTTTCAAGCCTCCAGATTTCGGGCTGTCCCAAATCAAGCGGCATCCTCAAAGCCGTATGGCAGATATGCCTCGTCACTGTCTCGGTTGTCCCCTGTACGGATGATTCCTCGTTTTCCACGGTGACGGGCACTTCCACCGTCTCATCTTCACACGGCCCGATGAGGCTGAGTGTGCCGTCTTCTGCCATTAAAATACTGGGATCATCTGCAAAATAATCGGGCAAAATGGTTTCCGCGACCCAGTTTTTGTCTGCAGTCCGCACAAAAATAGTGACCTCCGAATTTGGTGCTTCACACATGACGAGGCCAAGGCCGTGAACCGCAGCCGCATATTTCGGAGAGCATCCTTCAGGAAATTCAAGCGATTCAACACCGCCTTCCGGCTTTATCATCCAGCCCTTTGCATTGCCCGAATCCGGACAGGACGCATCCGCGGGGCAGATATCCGGATACAAGCCTATCGCCATTCCGGATTCCGTCATTTCAGGCGCATACAGTTTGTCATGCTTTGCCCAGATGTCCGAAGGCAGGCCGGTCGTCGCGCCCGGTATCATCGGAACTTCAGTACATGCGTCTGAAGATGCCGGTTCCGGCGTATTCTCCTGACCTTCGTTCTCCGGGGACGCCGCCTTTACTTCCGGAATTTCCAGCGAAATCCAGTTTGCCGGTGGCATCTGCAGATTCTCGCGGCGGTGCCCGATCGTCCAGAATTCTGCCGGATTGACTGGTTTTCCGCAAACCCGAACCCATTGCCCGGATGCCTTGTCCAGAACGAGATCTTCGCCATTCCAGATCCAGCCGAATCGATGCATGATTTCCTTCGGGGCATCCTCCATGATTTGCCAGGATCGTCCGTTGTCACGGGTGATAAAAGTTCGCTGCACAAGCAGGCTCCTGACGCGAATCACTCCGACGCCGTCCGACCGCCACCAAACGCCCTGAATGTCGGATACCTGCTGGGATTCATTCTCCTGCGGTACCGGGGCACTTTTTGCGGAGGATCGTTTCTTTTTCGAGGGCTTCTGCGCTTCTTCTTCCGCTTTTTGAACGGCTTCCGGCGTCATTGCTGCGATTTTTGCATCATCAAAAAACTCAGACAGACTGATCCTTTTTACCGTTCCCGTCTCCAGCGACACGATGCTCAGATCCTTGCCATCCGCATAGACGAGCATACCTCCGGCAACGTCGATGTGACGGACGTCTGGAATGTCCAGTACAGGGGCAAAACCTTCCGGGCGAGAGGCATCCTGCCACCCGGATGCACTCCAAAGGCGGCTGCCGTCATGCGCAAAAATCCGATCCTGCTCATCCATGGCAAACCAAACCGTTCCCTCCGGCAAGGCAACAGCTCCAAGAATATTCGCGCTTCTGTCTGCAGCATAAAGCTGACCGTCAGACAATCTGACCAGTGCTGTCGATGATCCGGTGGCCAGAACCTCCGGCACCGAAACGGTAAACGTCTGAGGACGCGTATCGATCCAGGGCGCCGCCGTATCTATGGGTTCGATCCAGGCTGCGCGCGAAGGCACCGGCGTTTCCTGCGCCAGGACCAATGAACTCTGACCAAGCAAAACTGCTGCTGCCAGCACAATGATTTTTCCAATTCGTCTTTTCATTCCGATTCTCATCCATTCATCGTCGGGCTTCCTGCCCTGCTGCATTGTGCGCTCTACAAAATTTTACATTTATGTGCAATGCCGGCCTTGTATCCGAAATCAATCCGAACTAATCTATACTCCATTTTGGTGTGATGTTCACCTCACATAACCATTTAATAAAGGGGAACAAATTATGAAACGACATTATCTGATTCCGGCAATTCTCGGCTTGGCCATGTCTCTCTTTGCCTGCGATTCGGGAGATACATCCTCTGAGTCCACAGAGTCTTCTTTCAGCTCAGTTTCTTCCCCTATCGTTGGCGGAAAAACAGTCACAGGAACGGACAAACTTTCCACCGTCGCCATGTACCACACCAGGGATGGAAAAAAATTCACGTTTTGTACGGGTACACTCATTTCTCCCAATTACGTCCTCACCGCAGCGCACTGCGTTTCGGATTGCAATGATAGCGGTGTAAAGGCTCTGCGTCCCTACATGCATATCGGTATTGGACAGAGTGATAAAAATTTCATTGCAACATACGATATCAAGTCGTTCCATCCGCATCCGGAGTTCTCCTGCCAAAACGGCAAAATTCAAAACGATATCGCAATTGTACAGCTCAAAAATCCCGTTCCGTCCAGCGTCACAAATCCTGCTCTCATCGCTCCGAAAGTCATGATTCCGACAGCCAGTGAGCTCGAACAGCTCCGCAAGGAGTCGAAATATCTCATTGTAAATGTCGCCGGATTCGGCATCACTGCCGCAAACACCAATACCAATGGTACTAAACGGGAAGTTGATTTGCTTCTCGTTGCAATCTGTCCCCTTAATGAAGCAAAGTCTCCTGATTGCGAAAAATACAAATTCCCCCCCGGGTTCAATATTCTCACTTACGCCGATAGCCAGGGCGTACGCAATTCATGCAACGGTGATTCCGGTGGTCCCAATTTCCTCGTTTCGAAAAGTGGCAAGGAATTTCTCTATGGCGTTACCAGCCATGGTGATGAAGACTGTGTAGCATACGCAGGAATTACCAATATCGATGACTATCGTACATTCATTCATGGCATCGCCACTGATACGAATGCCGATGACCCCGAAACCTGTGACAACGGCGTCGATGACAACGGTGACGGACGCCTCGACTGCAAAGACCCGTATTGCTTCGATTTCGAACTCTGCGGCTCGGAAATCTGCTACAACGGTATCGATGATACCGATGATGGCATGGTCGATTGCGACGATCCCAAGTGTGCAGCTGAGGCCGGTTGTCAGCCCGAAATCTGTGACAACGGCATCGATGATAATAAGGATGGCAAACAGGACTGCGACGATCCCAAGTGTGCAGCTGAGGCCAGCTGTCAGCCCGAAATCTGTGACAACGGCATCGATGATAATGGCAATGGCAAGACAGACTGCGATGATCCGCAGTGTCAGACTGCCGGCAGCTGTATCCCCGAAATCTGCGACAACAATATCGATGATAATGGAAATGATAAGATAGACTGCGATGATCCGCAATGCCAGACCGCTGGCAACTGTGTTTCGGAAATCTGCGACAACAATATCGATGATAATGACGATGGTAAGGCAGATTGCGATGATCCGCTGTGCCAGACCTCCGACCACTGTAAGGCGGAAATCTGCGACAACGATATCGATGATAATGATGATGGTAAGGCAGATTGCGATGATCCGCAGTGCAAGGATGATCGCGCATGCGAAGGTACGGATCCCAAACCAGGAGACGATCCCAAGCCTGGTGACGATCCCAAGCCTGGTGACAAAACCGAAGACGATACTTGCGGTAACGGTATTCTCGATGATTATGAGGATTGTGATGAGAAAGCATTCCTCGATGATAAGACCCTTTGCCACGATTGGCAGAAAGTCTATAAATCCGGAAAGGTTACCTGTAACTCGGATTGCACAATCAATTATGACAATTGCTCGACAGAACCTGATGAAGAAACAGATCCTGACGATGGCACCGATAAGAAACCGCAGGACAAGGACGATGAAATCGATAAGGAACTCGACAAAATCCTTAAAGATGCGGGATGCTCTCAGTCCGGACAGCCCGGAAATTCCACGGTTCCGGTGGCTTTCCTGATTCTGGCTGCTGCAATGGCATGTCTGAGACGCCGAAAATTCATCTGATTTAGTTTTATTGCTTCTTTTGGGTTAAACCCGCGCTATCTGCTTCGCAGATACGCTGCGGGTTGCGCGCCTATTGCTTTTTGCAATACGGCGCGCTACTTTTTGATCGTGGTGTTGCTTCCTGTCAACCGCGCTTGCGCTCTCGCACCGGATTTCCCATGAAACGCTCGCAATCCCTCCTCTTTTTCATGCTGTCGGCTGTCACAGTACTCGCCTGTAATTCAGATGAATCCCTGAATTACACCTTCTCTTCAATCTCACAGCCGATCATCAATGGAAAACAAGTCACCGGAAAAGACCGCCTGTCGACCGTTTCACTCTACCTGGGAAGCGGTAAAAAGGGCGACATCATCTGCTCCGGAACCCTGATCAGCCCCAATTATATCCTCACCGCCGGACACTGCGTCTCGGACTGCGAAGGAAAAGATAAGCACATGGACGAGTATCGGCTGATCATGCGAGTCGGTTTCGGCCAGAATGAAAAGGAATTCATCGCCAGCTATATCCCCGAAGAATATATTCCGCATCCGGATTTCGTCTGTACGACCGATACCATTAAAAATGACATCGCACTCGTCAGACTCAAAGAGAGTGTCCCCCGCGAAATTGCATCTCCATCCCTGATCATTCCTCCAGCACTCGCCATTACTGCCGACGAAGTCGACAGCACGGAACTCAAGGGAACTTCTGTTGGTTTCGGTATGACCATACCAGGGGACGACAAGTCTTCGGGCACAAAATACGAAACGACCAGACCATTCACGGCATTTTGCCCGCTTTCGGACAGCGAAAAATCATCCCAGAAATGCAGTTCCCTCGGAAAGAATACCAAGGGATTCCTCTTCATGTATGACGAGAATTCCAATGTCTGCAGCGGAGATTCCGGCGGACCGACATTTATTGCACGCGATGACATGGAATATATCGTCGGCGTTGCAAGCTGGGTCACGGATAAATGCAATGGCTTCTCGGGTATGACGGATGTGAATACATACCGGAGCTTTATCGAAAAATATGTAAAGGATTTGGCCGCTCAGACACCTGAAATCTGTAACAATAACAAGGATGATAACGGCGATAAGCGCGTCGACTGCGACGATCCCTACTGCTATCACCTTACCGAATGCGCCGTCGAAATCTGCGACAATGATATTGACGATAACGAAGATGGACACAAGGATTGCGACGATTCGCAGTGCGCCGGACATCTCCGCTGTCAGCCCGAAATCTGTGACAACGATAAAGACGACAACGGCGATGAACTCAAGGACTGCGACGATCCCCAGTGTGAGAAAACTCCCGTCTGTGTGCCCGAAATCTGCGACAACAATAAGGATGACAACGGCGATGATCTT
>JAFRYG010000130.1 GCA_017441205.1 Pseudomonadota bacterium | reverse complement strand
CGCGGATTGTGCATACGCCGCGAAAATAGCGCCGCTGGGGGCTAAGCCCCCTGCCAAAAAGAACAATTCAAAATGAGTCTGTAACTGCGATTAATGGCAGTACTTCTTATCACAATCCAGTTTGCCGGAGCCCTCGACGACGATATTGGCTTCTTTGGATTTATCCACATGGCCGCCCGTAATTTTGGCATCTCCTGTTGACCCCACATAGAGGATTTTTCCGGTTTTACTGTCGCACCCGGAGATGTCGCCCCCGTCCATGCTCATCTTGCCGTACACACTGACACAGCCGCCCTGATGATCCGATTTGCCGCCGCTGAACTTGCCGCCGTGAATCGTAAGCTGGCCGCCGGAAGCTACATTGACGATACCTCCATAGCCATTTTTATCAGCAACTGGAGATGTGGCATTTCCGCCCTGGAACACGCCATCATGAATCGTGCATTCGCCTTTAATGTTCAGCGTTGCCCCCATGCCGCCGCTGGAAGACGAATCCGGATCATAATAGGATTTACCGCCGATGAATTGACCACCATAAATAAAGGCTTTTGTATTCTTTTCTCCATCAAAGACCGTGCCGGAATAACTGTTTGCAATTTGACTTCCATCAAAAATGCCATCGTAGAAATAGGCTTCGCCATAGCGAGCCCAGACGACAGCTCCTTGTGCACGTGTTTTGGTTCCCTGCGCTTTAAGGCCGCCTTTGCCCGTTTTGCTGTTGTCCATCAGCGCAAGAACTGCCCCAGGGTTATGCAGAGAATACATGCGCAGATTTTCTTTGCCAAGATAGGTATGTCCATTGAGATCGAGACAGATATGCGCATTTTCATTCATGGACATTTGCGTCGAAAGTGCACCATCGCGAATGAGCCGGTAATGGCCGCTGTCGATAGGCAATGAACTTCTGTCGTACCAGGTCGTCCATTCGACAACTTTGTTACAGTGTTTGCATTTTGAAGTAATCGTTTCGTAGTGTTCTTCCTCATCATCATTAAAGAACTCACGATTTGTGATAAAAGCTGTCACGACATTGTCACTTTTATCACTGACAATCCAGACGCGGTCGTTCGTGCGGAACTGGGTCGTCAAAGTAACATCGCTGGTACCCGGTTTGGGAACCATGATATATCTGGTTTTGGAAGTTATTTTGAATTTCTTTTCGACACCATTAAAATTGGGGGAAGAATTGACTGTAACCGTGCTATTATCATAATAATTGACCCAGTAGTTGTCACATCCCAACTGATAGCCTGCATCTTCGATGGTACCGGCTTCTGTCACGATGCCATCTTTTTCATGAATAGAAATGATGGGATATTTATCGAAATCTGCAACGACCTCTTTGGATGCCAGTGTCTTGCTAACCGGGGTTCCATCCTGGGCAATCACATTGGCCGTATATTTACCGGAAGTCTCAATTCTATTTTTAACCGTACCGCAATGATAAATATCGAAATCGGTATTCCAATATATATTTTTCGAGACATTGGCTGTATGTTTGCCGGGAATGGTTACTTTATAATCGAATGAAACCGGTTTGTTTTCATATTTATTAAGCATATCGACGAAGGTTTTGGCCACTTTTTCGGCAGTTCCCTTCTCAAATTTGCATGTATCGGCCTCATAGCTCGTATTGTCGTAAGAATAGTCGGCAGGCAGATAACCTTGTCCGTCGTTGCAATACCCCATAATGAGCGTGCGTTTAAAAGGTTTGCCGCCCTTGGTGGATTCAGTTTTAATATAATCTCCGTTGACATCAAACAATTCAAATGGTGCACAAATGAGCCCGACATCGCCGAATCCGAGCGAACTGATATTAAAATCGCTCGTTTTGTCCATGTTCTTTTTGGATCTGATTGAATTGGCATGATAAGGGCTGTGAATCTTGCAGACATTCATGAGTTCAGTATTTGAGATCTTACCATCTTTTTTATAATCCTTGTCGCAAATTTTGACGAGCTCTTTATTGGAATCATTGGTATTGTTCGAATCGTTGATAGCACCATCATCAGTCCAGTCTTTGGAGATTTTGTCCGCAACATCATATTTATAATCTTCGGAATGGTTGATTGTGCCGGTATAGGTTTGGGTGGAAATGCGAATATTTCCGGATTGAATGGCCGACATCTTATTTTTATAGCAATCGACGACCCCTTTCGTAAACAGAACGCCATATTCCTTATAATCGGTCGTTGCATTTTCGGATGCAATGCGGCTCGTCGGGTTGATATTACCCGAAGCCCCCTGCAGATAGGAACTCCATACATTGAGTTCGCGTTCGACATTTTCGCGGATTTGCCCGACGATATCCGAAGAAACATCCTGTTTTCGTCCGCCTCCAGTCCGATGAGGGTGGGTCTGGAAATTGAGCAAAAGAATATCTTTTTTATCTTTGCGTTCGAATTGCAGGATTTGCAGTGTATGATCTGCTTCTGTTTCGTGACCTTTATAACCGGAGCTCGTATCGCCAAAATTGTCGCCCGCATAGGATCCGTCATTCATGAGATAGTGACGGACGAAATTGAGTCCCTTAATTTCGGTATCGCCGGTTTTGAGCGCAGCAGGTGCCCGATCGGACAGTGCCTGACTTGCAGCCTCTACCAGGGCTTCGATGACGCGAACTTTGTAATATTTGATGCTGTCTTGCCCGCTTTGCCCCATATCGGGCGCAGAATGTGTATGTGACCCCTGAATGAAAATGTTATCGATGGGGATGCCCGTCGCCTCGCTGATTGCTTTTCGTGCATCATTGACATAGGCATTGGCACCCGCGCTGATCAAATCAAGCATAAAAAGCAATGCAGTCGCGCCATTTTCATCTGTCAGGGCGATACAATTGGCATAGAGGTGATCGAGATATCCAAGGCTCATGCGCAGCAAGGTGTTGCCATAGCCAGCCAGAGGCATACTCAGAATGGGGGTGATATCCGTTCTTGCAAAACCGGCACGGAAGACTTTTGGATCATCTGCCGACAGTTCACATGTTTTGCTTGCTGCATCGCAATGGCTGCCCTTGGCGCAGGTTTCGGTCACTCCCCATTTCAGACAGCCTGCATCATTTTGCCTGCATTGAAGAATGTCATTGTTTTCGCCGCATTTCTTCTCACCCTCTTCGCTGCAGTCATTCTGACATTCAGAATCACAGTTCTCCCATTCGCCCGTTTCTTCGTTGCAAGTACAGGAATCATTGTTTTTCTCAAATTCATTGCATTTCGATGGCGTGGTTGTGCAATTCTCCCACTCGCCTGTTTCTTCATTGCATGTGCATGCATCATCGGTTTTTGCGGATTCATCGCATTTTGTTGTGGTCGCGCAATTCTCCCATTTTCCGGTTTCTTCATTGCATGTGCATGCATCATCGGTTTTCGCGGATTCATCACACTTTGTGTTTGTGCCGGGGCAATTCTCCCATTTTCCGGTGTCTTCGTTGCATGTGCATGCATCATCGGTTTTCGCGGATTCATCACACTTTGTGTTTGTGGAGGTTTCACAATTTTCCCATTTTCCGGTGGTTTCGTTGCACGTGCAGCTATCGTTTGGTTTCGCATCCTTGCACGCAGTATTCGATGGCTGGCAATCCCATGTGCCATCCGATTTGCAGCTGCAATCGGGATTGGGCTTTTCTCCGGTGCATTCAGTCGTCGTCTGGCACTCCCAGACCTTCGTATTTTCGTTGCATGTGCAGGTTTCATTGGGTTTTGCAGAGGTGTCGCAGGCGGATTCTGTTTCGGATTTGCCGCTGTCATCGCTGCAGGCAGACAGGCTGCACGAAGCTAATGCGGATGCCAGAATAATCCATAAGCGCGCATTCATAGGATGGTGTTTCATAAAGTTCCTTGTCTTGCTGTTGTGAAATGGAATGAAAATGATTCAAAAACTGTGGATTAATAACAATATTTAGCGTCGCATTCCAGTTTGCCGGTACCATAGACGTAGACTTTGCCGTCACTGCCGCCGACAGCGCCATCCACATGGCCGCCGGTAATCTTGGCATGTCCTGTCGAACCAACATAAAGCACTTTGCCGGTTTTGCTGTCGCAGCCAGAGATTTCGCCGCCGCTCATGGTCATATTGCCGAACACGCTGACGCAGCCGCCCAATCGCGTCGATTTGCCGCCGCTGAATTTACCGCCGTGAATTGTGAGTTTACCGGCGGAAGCTACATTGACAATACCACCATAACCATTTTTATCACTCACAGATGTCGTGGCATTTCCTCCTTGAAAAACGCCGTCATCGATGGTGCATTCACCGCTGATGGCAATCGTTCCACCAATGCCGCCGCTGCCGGATACACTATTGTATTTCGATGTTCCTCCCTTGAATGTACCGCCTTTGATAAAAGCCTGCGCACCTTCATTAATCATTAAAGCATTGCCTGATGAAGTATTTTCAACGGCGCTTGCATCATAAATTCCATTGTAGAAATAGGCTTTTCCATACCGGGCCCATACGACCGGTCCCAATGCACTCATCTGAGTACCTCTTGCTTTAAGGGTACCATTGTGTTTTGCACTGTTGTCCATCAGCGCAAGAACAACACCGGAGTTATGCAGGGAATACATGCGCGTATTTTCTTTCCCGAGATAGGTATGCCCATTGAGATCGAGACAAATTTCGGCATCCTTTTCTATCGACATCTGACCGGACAATTCGCCGTCCCGAACGAGCCGGTAATGACCACTCTTAAGAGGAAGTGAAGTTTCATCATACCAATCCTTCCACTTAACCACCTTACCGCAGTGCTGACATTTTGAGGTGACGGGAGATGGATACTTGGCTTCCTCTTCATCGGTATTTGCAACGCGTTCTGTAATGAATGCAGCAATTGCATTGTTATCCTTGTCGCTCACGATCCAGACTCTGTCGTGATTGCGGAATCGATCCATTACTTTGGCCTCTTTTTTTCCAGCCGCAGGAACAAGGATCCGCTTTGTTTTTGCAGTTATTTTAAATGTTTTTTCAACACCTTCGTATACAGGCGATGAATTCAGTGTGACCGAGTTTTTATCATACGATTCGACCCAGTAATTATCACATCCCAACACATATCCGGCATCTTCGACAGAGCCAACCTCTGTCACAACCCCGTCTTTCTCGCCAATGGAACCCAGCTGGAATTTATCGAAGTCAGCGGCAACTTCTTTGGAAGCAAACGTTTTTGTCACAGCACTGCCATCCTGGGCTGTCATATTGATATTGTACTTTCCCGAAGTTTCAGTTCTATTTTTAGTTGTTCCGACATGATAGGTATCAAAGTCAATATTCCAGTAAACTTTCTTCGAGACTTTTGCTGGCTGCGTTGTAACTGGCTTAGCCGTATACTTAATGGTCTCTGCAGTGTTGGTGTAGTTTTTCAGCATATTGATGAATGTATCTGCAACTTTTTCGGCCGTTCCCTGTTCGTATAGGCACGTATCTGCTTCATAACAAGTATGGGTATAAGATATATCCGAAGGCAGATAACCGAGATAACCATTGCAGTAGCCCATGATGAGCGTCATTTTAAACGGCACGCCTGATTTTGTGGATTCACTTTTGACATCATCTGCATTGTTGTCAAACAATTCAAAGGGAGCACATGCAAGACCAATATCCCCAACCCCAAGCGTGCTTATAGTGAACTTGCTTTCTTTATCATCGTTTATATACTTGTCGTATTTCGAAACAATTGATCTGGCATGGTAAGGACTGTGAATATCGCAAATCTTCATGAGTTTGCTGTTTGTGAATTCACCTTCGAGCTGATAATTGCTGTCGCAGTCTTTTGCTATTTTTTCAAAGCTATAACTTTTGCCGCATTTCTCCTGATATGCCTTGGCGATGGAGGTGCCTTTATAGGAATCATCCACGACCCCATTATCCGTCCAGTCGTCCTTAATTTTCAATGCAGCACAAACTTTGTCATTTTCTGAAAAATTAACCTTGGCGGTATAGGTCTGCTTGGAAGTCTTAATATAGCCAGGCTGAATCGGAGACATATTCTTATTATAGCAATCGACGACAATTTCGCTAAAAAGAACTCCGTATTCTTTGTAATCTGTCGTTCGGTTCTCTTCAGGAATCATACTGGTGGGATTGATATTTCCGGATGCCCCCTGCAAATAAGTGCACCATACGTCCAGTTTATTTTCTACATTGTTTCGGATTTGTCCCACGATATCTGCTGAAATATCAGTTTTTGTGCGTCCTCCCGTTCGGGTGACATGTACCTGGAAATTCAGCAGTAATATATCTTTGGCATCTTTGCGCTCGAATTGCAGGATTTGGAGCGTATGATCAGCTTCTGATTCATGCCCGACGATTGATCCTGAGCTGAAATCGCCGAAATTGGGACCGGCATAGGTGTCGTTGTCCAAAAGATAATGCCTGACAAAGTTGAGACCATCCACCTCGATATTGCCCGCTTTGAGGGTTGCCGGCTTTCGATCGGCCAGAGCCTCGGAAGCTGCCTGGGTGAGTGCTTCGACAAGCCGCTCTTTGTAGTACTTGATCCCAATGATGGCTTTTAATTGTTCTGTTGTATATTTTGAATAGTTCTCTTCTTTGTAAGTGGCATATCCCATATCAGGGGCCGAATGCGTATGTGATCCCTGTATAAAAATATTATCCACGGGAATACCGGTAGCCTTGCTGATGGCTTTTTTGGAATCAGTGACAAACTCACTCCTTCCTCCGATCAAATCAACCATAATCAGCAAAACCGCAGCTCCATTCTCATCTGTCATGGCCACGCAGTTCGCATAGAGTGGATCGAGATAACCCTGGCTCATGCGAAATTGGGTGTTGCCATAACCGGCGAGCGGCAAACTGAGCGTCGGAGTAATATTGACCCTGGAAAAACCTGCCTTGAAGACGTTTTGCTCGACAGCCGTCGCTTCACACGTGTAGGTCGATTCCGCGCAATGGCTGCCTTCTGAGCAGGTTTCATTCACATTCCACTTCAAACAGCCGGCATCATCCCGGGTGCATTCAAGGATATCATTATCCTCACCGCACTTTTTCTCACCTTCTTCGCTGCAGTCATTCTGACAATCGGGATTGCAGTTCTCCCACTCGCCGGTTTCTTCATTGCATGTGCATGCATCATCGGTTTTCGCGGCTTCATCACATTTGGTGTTTGTGCCGCTGCAATTCTCCCATTCGCCGGTGTCTTCGTTGCACGTACATGAATCATTGCTTTTGGCAGCCTCATCACAATTTGTGGTTGTCGTGGATCCACAATTCTCCCACTCACCGGTTCCTTCGTTGCACGTACATGAATCATTGCTTTTGGCGGCTTCATCGCATTTTGTGGTTGCTGTGGTTTCACAATTTTCCCATTTTCCGGTGTCTTCGTTGCACGTGCAGCTATCGTTTGGTTTTGCCTCCTTGCATTCTGTATTCGCTGGCGGGCACTCCCATGTGCCATCCGATTTGCAGGTACAATCGGGATTGGGCTTTTCTCCGGTGCAAGCAGGCGTCGTCTGGCACTCCCAGACTTTCGTATCTTCGCTGCATGTGCATGCATCGTTGGGTTTTGTGGCTTCATCGCAGGCTGAGGGCTGTTCAGAACTGCCGCTGTCGTCGCCGCATCCAGAAAAGGCCAGACATGTCAGGATAAGCGAAATTGGAAAAATGCGAGCAGGATGTTTCGAATTCATAATCATATTGCGCTTCCTTCTGGACTGTGGGTAACAAACCAATGTCTTCTATATCATATTTATTGATCGATAGATACTTTTTTGAGGGGAGGGGGAAGTCTCCCCCTGCGCGTCTATTTGCTCTGCAAATACGCCGCGACCCCCTCTGCGGGCCGTTTGCAGCGGGCAATTTCGACATCCTTGCGTTTCGGTGTTTCGGCTCATCGGCTATTAGCTTCGAATGTAACGCTCCGCCGTGGCGTCACAATGATATAGAAGTTCCGTGGAACGCCTCTATTTTCACTCCACTCTCTGCCGTCTGGCTGCAGCTCACTGGGTTCTGCGATATTGAGTAATTTATCTAATAAATTTATACATAATAATTACTTTCTGGTCAAATACTTCCATACCGCAGGTCAGGTCGTCGATTTTGCTCATTATAAATCGGATGTCATCAAAATCATCAACCAATGGGTTGGGCTGAATACCAATGGTATGATCGATTCGCTCGTAACCGATTCGGATGTCAAAGAAAGTACTAAACTCGTTCTGGCCAATGCCTTATCCTTTGATGGAAAGTGGGCCAGCAGGTTTGAAAGTCAAAAATCAATATTATTCAAAAAAGATAATGGTGAATCGCTGACTTTGCCCGGTATGGCCCAAGCCGGTCACCATCATTATTATCATTCCGACGAACTCAAATACAGCACGATTCAACTCGATTATGCCGACAAATACAGCATGATCGTAATTCTGCCCGATGAGACTGACGGACTCAGTTCGCTGATGACGCAGTTTTCTGCCGGGGAATTCCAAAACATGCTCGCCAAAGCAGAAAATAAAGCAGTTGATGTTACGATTCCTAAATTTAAAATGAATTATGATATGAGTGATGCTGCTGACCGTCTCTCCCGGATGGGGCTTTCCAATATATTTTCCGAAAATGCAAATTTCTCGCTTTTGGCCTCCGAATCACTTCATAATTGAACGCATATTGCATAAGGCGGTCATTGATGTCGATCAGGAGGGTACCCGGGCAGCAGCAGCGACAGGTCTTGTCGCAGCCTCTGATACCGGACAGCTTGACACGGAAATCAATTTTATCGCTGATCATCCCTTTGCTTTTGCTTTGATTCACAATACGACCAAAACCATTCTGTTTTATGGCCAGTATTACGGAAAATGACAGGTTTTGCCGGGAGGCTTCCCGGCATCATTTCAAAAAGTCCCCATTTTCTGCCTGTAATTTGCAGAATGGGGAGTATATATATTAATATAAACGGTTGACAAGAGTGTATCATTTTGTTACAAAATACGCTGACAGTGAGCAGTGACGAATGAACGTTACTGTTATTATTTATACCAGTGAAGATTAAGATGCAGATAAATCGAAATATTATTATATTGTTGGGCTTTGTTTTGTTTATGCTGCCGGTTCCTGTGCTCGCACAGGACAAGGCTTTTGAAGAACGTCCCTGGAATGTCAGCGTCGGTCTGGGCGTCGGTTTATATAAGATTATACCCATGCCTGACCTGGAGTTGTCTGCGTCTCGGCGAATAGTTGATTTTTATCGCCTTGGACTGCAGTTCAACTGCCTTTATCTGCATGGTCATCATCACGATGTATCTCGTCGTTTTCAGTATCAGACACTGTTAATCAATACTTTTGATTTTTATAGAGGTGAAAATGCGACATGGTCGGTAAAGGTCGGTCTTGGATATATGTATTTGTATTCCAAAAAGACGTGGCTTGGGGATCTCGGTGATGTCCCGGAAGAAAAGAGAGATGAATACAGAGACGGCAGAGATATACATACATTCTCGACACTCGCTGCGATCATGCTGGACTATAAGATTACAGAGAGCTTTTCACTCGGTTTCAGCGTGCCATTGTCCATTAATTTTAATCAGTATCATGAGTTTATGGGTGGATTGAATCTTCTGTTCAACATGGGGTTCCACTGGTGACGGCTATTGGGGTTGGAGTCTGCATAAATATAAATATCGGGCGTATGGTGCGAAGTCACCATAGCCCGATGGCGAAGCCGTATTGCAGACGAAGGACAAGCCCTGCGAGCTAATTTGAAAAATTTTATGTCAAAAGAAAATGCGCAGCCCTGGCGCTTCTGCTATGCATCTTACTTAAAAAACGTTATATATCATTGGTGATGTTTATCTGGAGGGGTAACGATGAAGTTGAGTAAATTGTTTTGTGCATATTTGTTCATTGCCGTGTTGGCTGGCTGCAGTGACGACAGTTCCGGAAAATTGGCTTGCGGCGATAAGCCAATGCCGTCAGATAATTGTATATGCGAAGGCGAAGAATGGAGTTGTCCGAATAAGTGCCCCGAAAGCTGTCCGGAGACTTGCGATGAATCCGGTAAATGCCCCGAAACTCCAGTTCAGTGTCCCGAAAGCTGTCCTGACAATTGCGATGAATCCGGCAAATGCCCCGAAACTCCAGTTCAGTGTCCCGAAAGCTGTCCTGACAATTGCGATGAGTCCGGCAATTGCCCCGAAGCCCCTGTTGAATGTCCCGAAAGCTGTCCGGAGACTTGCGATGAATTCGGCAATTGCCCCGAAGCCCCTGT
>JAFRYG010000129.1 GCA_017441205.1 Pseudomonadota bacterium | reverse complement strand
TTTGTTTAATAGCCCCCAGCTGCGAATGGGGAATCCCCTCTGGGGATAATTTGGATATTCCCTTTTTTGATCCCCCGGTATTCGCTGCGCTCAAACCGGGGGCTACAAACCGTGAAGTCCTACGGACTTCTTTTTTGCTTTGGCATTAGCCCATAGGGCTTTTTGTTTAATAGCCCCCAGCTGCGAATGGGGAATCCCCTCTGGGGATAATTTGGATATTCCCTTTTTTGATCCCCCCAGTATTCGCTGCGCTCAAACCGGGGGCTACAAACCGTGAAGTCCTACGGACTTCTTTGTTTCCGGAATGACGATTGGTCACCGCGACAGGAAGAATTTCAGGATTTTCATGGTGAATTCTGTGAACGGCGGGTAGCGCAGAGGAATATCGATGGCCGAAGGGGAACAGAATTCCGAACGCATGTGGCTGAAAGCCTGGAATCCGGCATAGCCGTGTGATCCGCCGTGCCCGCTCGTTCCGACGCCGCCGAATGGAAGATGGACATTGGACAGCTGCATCAGCGCGTCGTTGTGAGCAAATCCGCCCGAGATGCACCGCTTCATACTTTTTACATCGGATGCGCTGTCGCTGAAGAGGTAAGCGGCGAGCGGCGTGGGGTGTTTTTCGACGATGGTGAGTGCTTCTTTGATGGGATCGTTGCTGGTCAGGGAGATAATGGGAAGGATGGGGCCAAAGATCTCTTCCTGCATGCAGGGATGAAAGAGATCTGTTTCGATGAGAGTGGGCGCAAAAGTCAGCGTCTCTTCGTTTCTTGCCCCACCAAATATAATGATTTCGCCGTTATCAAACATACTGTCGAGACGCCGGAAGTGCCCTTTATGAATGATATGGGTCAGGTTTTGGGGTGAATTTTCCGGTCCGAATTGTTGTACGAGGGCTTTTTTGAGTTCATTTTCGAGATCTTCCCGCAGATCATCCTGAACCAGAACATAGTCAGGTGCGACGCATGTTTGTCCGGCATTGACGAATTTGGCAAAGACGATGCGTTTTGCTGCCGTCTGAATGTGTTTGCAGTGTGTGACGATACAGGGAGATTTTCCGCCGAGTTCGAGGACTGTCGGTGTGAGGTGTTCTGCGGCTGCGCGTGCAATATATTTGGCTGTTTTTGTACTGCCGGTAAAGAAGATGAAATCGAATTGTTCTTTCAGTAATTCGGAAGTTTTTTCAGGGCCGGCCTGAATGACTTCGAATGCGTGCGGATCGAGGTATTTGGGGATGTATTCCTCGCACCACGCGGCTGTTGCCGGAGCGAGCTCGGAGGGTTTGAGTACAGCGACATCGCCGGCACTGACCGCAGCGATCAGTGGGGAGAGCATGAGCTGAATCGGGTAGTTCCATGGGCTGATGATGAGCGCCAGGCCGCGCGGCTGCGGCTGAATGGCGGATTTTGCCGGAGCCAGAAAGATCGGCGTGCTGACTCTGTGGGGCTTTGTCCATTTGGATATATTTTTAAGCGCGTATCTGGCTTCGTGCTGTACGATTCCAATTTCTGTAATCCATGCCTCGCTGGGTGGTTTGGCGAGGTCCTGCTCAAGCGCTTTCGTGAGGTTTTCGGTTTGTTCTTCGAGCATCTGCAGAATGGCTTTGAGCTGAGTTTTTCGCCATTTGAGATCAAAAGTGATTCCGGAATGGAAGTAATTTCGCAGGTTTTGAATGGTCTGTTTCATGGGATTTACTGAACAAAAAAGATGTTTGCCGGGCGTATGACAATAGCCCGGCAGATTGCGCGTATTCGCGCAGCGAAAAGCGCAATCGACAATGCGTATTCCTGAATAGCATGGACAGAGAAAAAAGATGAGTGAATTCGATACATAATAGGCCACATTGAGTTGTAAAACTGTGATATAAGGGAACGGGTGGGGGAGAATTTTTTTGCATCGAGTGAGGAAATATGCGTTTTGCGGTGATTTTAAGTGGTTGCGGCGTTCGTGATGGCAGTGAAATTCATGAGTCAGTGTTTGCGCTTTTGGCGATTGAGCAAGGCGGGCACAGTGTTTCGATATTTGCGCCGGATAAGCCTCAGTCGGCAGTGATCAATGGCGTGAGCGGTCGTCCGATGAATGAATCCCGCAATATCCTTGTGGAATCCGCACGAATTGCAAGGGGGGCGATTAAGCCATTGTCCGAACTGGATGTTATGAAGTTTGATGCAATTGTGCTTCCCGGTGGTTTTGGAGCGGCGTGCAATTTGTGTGATTTTGCGCAGAAGGGAGCGGGCTGTGATGTCGATGGCGATGTGAAGAGCATTTTGATCAAAGCGCAGCAGGCCGGCAAAGCTCTTGGCTTTATGTGTATTGCACCAGTGATTGCCGCTCGTGTTTTTGGGCATTTGGGCGTTCGTCTGACGATAGGCGACGATCCGTCGACGGCGAAGGCGTGTGAGGCCATGGGGGCGAAGCACGTCGTATGTCGTGTCGATGAGGTCTGTCTCGATGAGACGTTAAGAATTGCAACTACACCGGCATACATGCTAGCACATTCTATGTCGGAGTGTTATGCAAGTGCTCGTGCTTTGGTCAATGGCATTGAGCAATTGCTGAGCTAGTGCGGCGGGACGAGTTGCAGAAAGAGAGTTTGTGGGGAGTTTTGAGCGTTAGAACGCATTTTTGGGAGAATACGCATGCCCGGATACCTGGTTAAGACAGCCAATTTCGTTGCTGAAATCGCTAATGATGATGAGCTCGCTCATCTTGCAGAGGTTGATACAGTAAAAAAGGACACACAGATTTGTGTGCTGCCAGGCAAAACCTGGATTGAGGCCAAGAAACTTCCGCTTCTTCGCAAGGTATGGGGACTTGAGGCTGGTCCGAGTGTGCCTCCGCCAATTCGTTTGGATATGAAGCCGCCGGTGGCTCCGGTTAAGACGAAACTGCCTCCGCGCCTTGAAACCGTCATCGACGCGCATCCCCTGTTTCCGGATGTGGAGATCGATATCAATGAAGAGGGGGGAACGACGGTAGAAACCAGGCTGCAGGATGTGGAGGGCAATGCTTCTGCTGAGGGGGAAGACCGTGTGCATTCGACAGATGTGCAGATGGTGGAGTCTGAAGTCATGCTTGCGATCGACGAAGACGAAGATGATTCGCTCGATTTGTCGGCGATTTCGAGGGCATCGGAAAGTTCACTGTCGTTTGAATTCGATAAGCTTCAGGAATTATCGACAGTATCGCATACCTGGGAATTGGGGGACGGAACGTCGACGAGGGATTTGTCGCATATGGATCTTGAAGAAGAGGCAAAGGCTGCTGGGATTCAGAGAGTGGATTCGAAAGAGATAGCTGCCGAAGATTCCGATAATTCGCAGGAACCGGAGGGAGAGGTTTTGGAACGGGGTTCAGGGGAAACAGATGCTGCGAAACCGGAAGAAGGGGATTCCGGGACTGATTCGGAGGCAGAGAAACCGGAAGAACGCGATGCGGAGTCTGAATCGGATGCCGGGAAATCTGAGGTTCAGGAAACAAAGGATGAATCGGATTCCGGAAAATCGGAAGAGGGCGATGCCGGTAAGATGAACGGGGGACAGAGTTCGGATGTCGGTGCTGCGTCTAAGTCCGGGGAGGTTTCGGGAGCAGCGCAGGAACCAACGGGAAATGTGATTTCGGGAGATGAATTTATATCGGCGGCTCCGGATGAAGTGACATATGTGATCGATTCCGGTCAGATAGATGATGACGAGATTGCGAGGATTGTTGCCTCTGATGAACGGGATCGGGGAGTTGAAATACAGAATCCGGGTAAACCGGATTCAGGTTCTTCGGATGTATCCGCTGCTGCGAAGAATGTGCCGGATGTTGGGGAAGAGACTGAGAATCTTGGCTTTGCCAGTGCAGGGGCTTTTAAACCTGCAGGTGATTCTCTGTATCAGGATTCAGAATCATTTTCCCAGGTTCAGGCAATGGAGCAGAATCTGAGCCATCCTGGTATGGACGGAGGGAGGCGCGAGCCGACCACTCCGATGGGCGGTCGGATTCCAATGATGTCAGAATCGGAAGATCTTGCCAATGTGCCTGATGTTGGCAGTTCCTATTCCCAAATGGCGCATAGGACTGCAGAGCTGTATATTGGGAATATCCAGGAACCGGTTCATTATGCAGAAAACGTGGCATCTGCCGGTGAGTATTATGAATTGGGGCAGAATGGCAATTATGACAATGGAATTAAGCCGTTTGCGGTTCACAAGCAGGAAATTGATGCGGAACGTCTTGCCGCGGAGCGCGCCGCCGCTGAACGTGCAGAGGTCGAACGTCTTGCTGCTGAGCGCGATGCTGCGGAGCGTGCAGAGGTCGAACGTCTTGCCGCGGAGCGCGCGGCGGCCGAGCGCGCAGAAGTCGAACGTCTAGCTGCCGAGCGCGATGCAGCGGAACGTGCAGAAGCTGAGCGTCTTGCTGCTGAGCGGGCAGAAGTCGAACGCCTTGCTGCTGAACGTGCGCAAGCTGACAGGCTTGCAATGGATTATACTGCGACAGAAGATGTCGCGGCGGAACGTGTCATTCCGGAGCAGGCTGTTGCGGATTGGGCAAGTGCAGAACGGCCAGCCGTATGCGGGGCGGATCTGCCAGTGGATTTGGATTTGGAAGAGGATACGGTATCACTGGACAGAGCAAGTGTCTGTGTGACGCAGGATAATAATGTGAATGCCTGGTCAAATGCGTATTCTCCGGATGACCAATCCCAGACCAAAACCCGCATGAGAATGAAAAAGCAGCAGACGTATCGTTCGGGAGGGGGGCGCAGTATGGGAATTCCATGGCGCGAACCGCAGCCCAATGGGCGTTATGATGCACGATACATGGGGGAAGAGAATGCTACAGCGGTCAGTTCCTGCAATGTTCGCAACAGTAGTCCCGATATGGCTATGGCTGATATCAGTCAGGAAATCCGGGCTGCAAGGGCTGCCGTTGAGGCAGCCAAAAAAGCAGCGATATCGAATGGACGAATGAGCAATGTGATTCTGGGGCGGGCAGAGTCTTTGGTCAGTGCATTGGAAGTGGCCCAGCAGCATTCCTATGTGATGGACGATGATATATTTGATGAGGATGACAACCCGTCGGATATTTTCAGGATTCGCAGTCGTTCTGAGTTAGATTTTAACTCAATGCCTCAGAATTTTACCGAGACATCACCAACATTCAGAAGACGTCCGGACGGATTAGAGCCGCAGCGCGAGGTTTTCGATAACATTGATGCGGAAAGCAGTTCCGATCGATTACATGTTCGCGGTAAAAGCGAGATTCGCCGGATGCTTGCTGCAGAAGCAAGAGCCGGAAAGGATTCCGGACCATTGCAGCCGGTGCCGGGATTTTCAACGGAGAATTATGGTCATTCTCCGAACGATGAACTTCGCAAGCTTTTTGAAAAAGAAGATGAACTTCATCTGTTTTTGGCGAACGAAATCCGCGAGAAAGAAAACGAAGTTGCGCTTGCATCTCAGGAAACTGAAGCTGTTCAGGCCAGCAATCCCAGAGCCGTCGTGGATGAGGAACCGGATTCCCTGACTGATGGGCTGCCAAAACGAAAGAATAGCGTTGTTGCAGTCGTAAAACAGGCCAAATCTGTCGAGCCGACACTGGTAACGGCAGCATCTTCCAAAAAGAATGCAGAGATTTCATTCTCATCTCCATTCTTTGAAGGGAAGTTCATAGAGAACGAAGTTCCTGTGGCGCAGTTCGATAATTTGTATCTGACGAATTATCGAATCTGGAGAGTCGAAGGAAAGAAAGAAAATGTCGTCGATTACGAAGTCAACGATGTCGAGAGCATTCAGTCTCTTGGTATTCGCGATGAGAACCGCTGGGGTGTGCTGATTTTTGATGTTTTGGTGACATTTATGGCGGGTATAGGTTTTCTGCTTTTCCGCGATATATGGATTTTATTCGTGATATTCCTGGTGGGCGTTATCTTTTTGGCGATATGCTACATTCTGTCATTTAAGAAGACGCTGATGATTGGGTGCGGAACGTCGGTTCTTCGCAGTCGCTGCCCGATTACAGCCGAGAATCGCGAAAGTGCGAATAAATTCCTGACGAGCGTGGATGGCGCTCGCATGGAAAGACGTCGGGAACTGGGCAAGGCATAATGGTCGTTTTATCGATGACATTGGCAGAACTGGATCGGGAGTGGCAGTGGCTGTTTGAAACAGTGACATCCAGTCTGGATGTCGCAGCAAAACTTCTGACGGAGAATGAAGCCGTTGTGCCCTGCATTCCGAGGATCGTAGCAGGGAAAAGCGTACCCTATAGTTTTGCCGGAAAAATCAGGCTTTTGTTCGAGTATGCCCGTGGGCAGAAGGTATTGAGTCCAGGGCTCGTTCGCGAGATAACGCTCGAATTCCATCGTCTTATGACCTGGAATGCCTTAGCGGAGCTCGCCTTGAATTCCTCTGAAGATGAAGATGATGGCGATAACCTGTCGGATGAACAATATCATCTGGCCATTGGCATGATCGAATCTCTGTTACCCCGAAAAATAGCATCCATCTTTCTGGCAGCCAATGGACGAGCAGATATGGAGCAAAAACGGTGGCTTTCGGCATGTGAACTGGAAGCATTGACAGGGATATCGCCGGAAAGCGCGAAGCAGATGAATATTTCCTCCAGGACGGACAAAGCAGGGAAACCGGAATTCGATCCGGATGATGTCCGGGGCGCATTGAGTACGATGGTGTAGGAAAATGGCAAAAGAAATACTTCACAATGACTGGGCGCCGCTTCTTGCTCCGGCATTCGAAACTGATTCCTATCGTGCGCTGCGTGCATTTCTGATTCAGGAGTATCGCACGGCCAAAATTCATCCTGGGATGTATGATATTTTCAATGCTTTGCACTGGACACCTTACTCGGATGTCAAAGTCGTCATTCTTGGTCAGGATCCCTATCATGGCGACAATCAGGCTCATGGGCTGAGTTTTTCGGTTCTTCGTCCGACACCTCCACCCCCTTCACTGTTGAACATATATAAGGAGCTTCAGTCGGATCTTGGTATTCAGCCGCCATCGCACGGGGATTTGAGCTGCTGGGCGCACCAGGGGGTTCTGCTTTTGAACGCGGTCCTGACAGTCCGGCATGGTCAGGCGGATTCCCATAAGGGAAAGGGCTGGGAGCCATTTACCGATCAGGTCATTCGGCTCGTGAACGAAAAGACCGATCCCGTCGTTTTTATTCTCTGGGGCCGCAATGCGCAGGCCAAGAAACCGCTGATAACCAATTCGCGCCATTTAATTCTGTGCGCACCCCATCCCTCTCCGTTGTCTGCGCATTATGGATTTTTTGGATCGCGGCCATTTTCCAAAACGAATGAGTTTCTGATTGCCAATGGCCGCACACCTGTTGACTGGCGGATTCCTGACTAGATTTCCTTATCGTCGAACAGTGAATCAAACAGGTACTCACCGCTGCTGACATCTTCATCGTCTTCTTCAATATCGTCAGCCGGGATGTCGATGGGAGAGGTGCTGTCGATAGCCGGAGGCGTTTGAGCGATGTCTTCAGCAGGCATCTCTTTGGTGGGAAGGGCATCTTTTGAGGACAGGGCCTGGAAGAAGTTGTTGTCGATGAAGACGATTGGCAATTCGTTTGGAATGACGCCGATTCTTGCGTCGAGCATGATGGGGGCAATCTGTCGCGCTGAATAGGCGTAGATGGGCAGTTCCTTTGTGGTGCATTCGTTGAGCGCATCGCGCGAAACTTCGCCGTTGGTAAGCAGCACGCCGTGATCGTAGCCGAGTTCCTGTATCAGGGAACGGAACTGTGTAACATCATTCGAATTGACAAACGCAGCGTGCTGAACACGGATGACGACTGGCAAATAGGTCAGTCCGCGGGCTTCTTCAGCTCTGAAGATATAGATTCCTTCGGAGTCCTGACACTGCGAGATCAGGGTATAGTTGAGGTGTTTAAGTATGATGGCAGCGAGCTGCAGCCAGGCCTGTGCAGACAATTCCCGAATTTTTACGGAGAGAGCGTGGATCGAATAGATGCGCAGCTGCCTTGACATATCGTAGAGTTTGGATTCGAGCTTGAGGATATGTCTGGCGAGGAAATTTTCAGTGAGCGTCCATAGATCCGGGGGAATATGCATAAATATGGCGCGTTTTCCTCTGGATACCCTCAAAGCATTGTCGGCTCTCATGGCCAGTACGATGGATTGTTCATAGACGGAACCGCCGAATTTTTCGGCGAGCATTGAAGCAATAGCGCTGCTGCGCATGGGGGTGGGGGCGAGTCTGAGGAGTTTTACGATGGCAGCACAAAGGTTGTAATGTTCATTGTGCTGGGCATTGAGTTCCTCACGCAGCTGATCAAATTTTCCCGTTTTTTCTTCTGTATCGAAATCCCAGTCAGCATCGACTTTATCGTCATCCTGGACGAAAGAAGCACTGTCGAACTTGAGCTGCACGGCTTTTCTGAACTGAATATCATCATTTTCGAGCAGAGGAATGGAGTCAGTTTCGCTGAGCAGACCGACATTTACAGCCGGGAATTCCACGCTTGTGACACTTTCGGGGAGCGTCTTTGCCGATGCTTTTGAGAGAATTTCTTCAGACCATCCGCGCAGAGCAAATTCTCCGGAGGGCAGACGGATGAGAGCACCTGTTTCACTCCGTTCGACGGCATGCAACAGGCAGGACCCCATGACAATATCAGGGGTATGGCCAACATGTCCAAGCAACTGGCGACTTATCGCAAACTGGGTAATCGTCTTGTAATCCAGTGGTCGCTGGGCTGTTCGCAGCACTTCGAGGGCTGCTTCAAAAAATGTCATGACTCACTCTCCGCAAGGACATCCCCGGCATCAAGATCGTCACAGTATACGCAGATACAGTTCACCGAACATATCAAGAATAGGCTTCGGCTACACGACTCATTTCAACATGACTCATTCCCTTGCGCTGAATGAAAATGCTCTGATTCCGTCAATCGGAAACTGTCTGACTCTACTGAAACTCTCTCGAATTCCCGGTATTTACCGGATGCGATAAACGCAAAGGGCTGACCTTGAACTCGGGCGCATCGCGCCAAAAATCTTACCGCTTTCGCGGCCTAAAACTCTGTGAGTCAATGTAAACCAATGTATCAATTTATGCAAGGAATACTCAATTTTTCCGCAGGTTTCATTTGGGGGCTCGCTATGGTTCGTTTTCAACGCCCCATACGCGTGCCGATTTCGCCTGCTATTGCTAATGGCAATACGCAGGCGACACACTTAATTATTTTTCTTCCCACTCGTATTCCACATCAATGACTTCTTCTTCGAGTGCTTTGGGCCTGTATTGATCGGGATGGTCGATGTCGAGGTTGTGCGTCGACGTGAATCGGCCGGGGGCGACTTCTACTTCGTAATCGACATCAATCACTTCATTAGTTTGATTTCGCTGGTCTTTTTGATTTCGGCGTTCCTTTTTTCGCTGCTTTTTGGACTTAAAATCGTCGAAGTGACTGAAGTCCGGATTCATGCCGTCCAGATTCATCTGCCTGTTCAGATTCGAGAAAAGATCGCCGTTGAGCATATTGCTCATGGATGACGGCAGCAGCCTTGACATGATTTTTTTTGTCAGAAAGCGCCGTATTGGACCGATCAACACCAGGACGGCAATAATATCGGTAATAAACCCCGGTATCATGAGCAGCGTCGATGCAATGCGTCGCGGCGAGAATGATTTCAGAGGATGATTGCTGCTCTGGGATTGCACAGGACGGATGACGTATCCGATGATGATGAATAAAACGGTAATCCAAAAGGCGTAGGAAACCCCAATCCAATAGCTGACACCGATGAATGCTCCGATTTCCAGGAGCGCGAACAGGCTGATGAAGAGGGTTATTTTCTTCATCCCCTTTTTCAGCATTGGGTTTTGATTGAATGCGTTGAAATCCATATGGCTGCTTTATCAAAGGAATGTGGAGTAACAGTCTGTATGCCGGACAGACAATGACTTTCTTACCGGGAGAGAACGAAATAAGCACGCAAAATTATTTCGCCACTATTCTTTTTGATTTTATTGTGACGAGGGCTGTTTCACTTTGAGTTCGCCGCAGTCCGGCATTTGTTTGTGTGTCCAGGGTGGTGAATTGCATGTCTGAACAATCCAATATGACTCATGACTGACGACTGTTGATGGTATCCATGGGGGAGCAGTGGGGGAGAAGCGTGAAGTGCAGAAATTAGATCTACATACTATATAGATCTGGCTAACCTTAAGGGTTATCCGCTCTGTCCCTTTCCCGCCCGCCGACCGACGCCCGAACCCTAAAATGCGATCGATCTTGGCACACTGCTCCCTTTCCGACGTTCATTGTCGTAAAAAAAGCATCCCGATGTGCCTGGCCTGTACGACTCTTCTGCCTCAATGCCCGCGTCCGGGAATCATGATGCAGCAAACATCCCACTGGCTTGCCGTACATTATGTCATGGGGGGTACTCACGTCAGACGAATCCCGATGGATACATTTGATACCTCGCAAACAGGGAAGGATCATTCCTTCAAACCAATGATGCCATCGAGTTGGAATTTGTTTCACTTTGCGTACACTTTTTTTTAAACCAGCGTGGACATTGGCTTTGTTCTGTTGCCCATTCCGGGCGATTGTTCAACATTCATGAAGGTTTTAATCCTTAAAGGAGCGTTCTGCGGCAGCAAAACTCATAGAAAACCCCTTGAAAATGGCCATAAATTACATTTTATTTAAAAATCGCTTGAAATTTAGGCATTTTTGCGTAATATGCGCGCGGTTTTGCGCGGCATGAAAAAAGCTGCGTACGTGATTATTTTTAATTCAGACGCCTTAATGGCACAGGCGTTTGTAGTCATGAGAGAATAGGAGCTTCAAGATGGCCCGCAAATGTGTTTTTACGGATAAGAAACCGCTCGTTGGCAACAACATTTCCCACGCACACAACAAAACCAAGAAGGTTCAGCTTCCGAATATTCAGACGAAGCGTATTTATGTCGCTGAACTCGGTCGTTTCGTTCGCATTCATCTTTCGACGCGTGCACTTCGCACCGTGAGCAAACTTGGTCTGCTTGCCTATTGTGACAAAATGGGCATTCAGCTCAAAGATATCGAGATGTAGTTCTCGTCTGCTGCTTTTTGAAAAAGCACCGCTTGCGGTGCTTTTTTTGTATCATGTGTGTTTTGGGATTCTGTTGCTTCGTTATTGCTCATGCATTGGAATAAGGCTGGAATATTGCTGATGGCGGTGTCACTGCTGTGCGGATGTCAATCGACAGATTGCGATCCGTCGGAACAGCTGTCGGATAGAAATGCGAATCAGCAATCGTCTGCATTGGCAAAGAAAATCGCCCATGGTTTTCCCGATTTTGTTTCCAAACGGGCACAGGCGCAGTGGCTCAGGGAGGACGATGCGGAGCGAGCAAAAGTGCAGGAAGATCGCAGAAATGCGGAAGCTGCGTATAAAGCGGCAAAGGAGCGTCGCGAGAGGGCGAAGCCCGTTCCCAGGGCACAGCTTCGGATTCCGGAACATCTGCTCGCGATTTTGCCGCCGATTCGCCACAACTCTCTGATTGCGGAGTATTATAATGTTGAGAATGCTCCGCGAAAGCCGCTTTTTATCGACAATGGTCATCTGACTTTTTTGGCATCTGCGCTGCTTGAAGTCCTTGCCCGTGTCGATGAACATGCTCTGAGTGCCGATGAATTTGGCGTGGATAAACTGAACAGTGCGGCAGAAACCCTTCAAAAAATGGCCGATATTTCGAGTTCTTTCGGTCATTTGAATACTTTTGAAGTACGGGCAATTTCCGAAGCACTCGGCAAGGATATTCATACGGCCAACGGGGCGATTTCGGCAGATTCATTTGCCTCAAAATCAGAATCAGAGCAGATGGAAATTGCTTTTGAATGGCTCTGTTCAATGGAGAATTCACCGGTTCCGAGGGCGGCAGCGCAGTGCCAGCGTGCGATGGAAAGAACGCGCGATATCAGTCGCTTTGAAGATGCAATGGAATTTGCGCTGGCTGATGCCTGGATGAATTACGCGGAGCAGATGAAGTATGGAAATCTGGAAAAGGTTTCGGATGCCGAGCGGGAAAAGTATGCAAATGAAGACAATCCCAACGAGATTCATCCGAAATACCATACGGTGATGATCGAGACGCGTCTGGCCGGTGCGTTTGAAGAATTTGCCGGGATAACGGATAAAGCGGCAGCACTGTCCTGGTTTGAGGGGCTTATTCCTCAGCATGAGCAATATCATCGGCTGCAGGCATTGCGCGAGCGGTATCGGAAGATCGTCGGGGACGGCGGATGGGCTGTCGTGCCGCCGGATCGCATGTTTGCGGGCGGTCATGCTCCTTTGGTCAAAAATCTCAAGCAGCGGCTTGCGGCAGAGGGGTATTATAAAGGTGAAATTGACGATGCATTTGATGCGGGTCTGACGCAGGCTATCAAAAGCTATCAAAAGCACCATCAGCTCGAGGAAAACGGCGAGGTCGGGGAAGTTTTCTGGAGAAGTCTCAATGTTCCGGCGGATCAGCGTCTGGCCGAAATCGAGGTCAATATCAGACGTTGGCATAAAACGCTGTTCGAAGCGAGTGATACCTATATCTATATTAATATACCCTCGTTTTCGGTGGAATTCTGGGCCGACGGAGAGCACAAATCGACGCACCGCGCGGTTGTGGGCAGTTCGACCAAGATCTGCAACACGCGTACGCAGGAATGGGAACTGATGAATTCGACGCGTCTGATGCATTCGCGCATGACGTATCTCGTTTACAATCCCTACTGGAATGTGCCGCCTCGCATTGAAGTCGATGAATTCTGGCCGAAAATCAATGCCGATCCCAAGTGGCTTGCCACGACTGATTACGAATATTTCACGCCGAAGGGTGGGGGACGCGTCCTGCGGCAAAAACCCGGAGAAAACAACGCCCTTGGCCGCGTCAAGCTCATTTTCCCCAATCGTTACAACATATATCTGCACGACACGCCCAAACAAGGGATGTTCAATTATCCGGTGCGTGCTTTTTCGCATGGCTGCATCCGCGTCGAAGGTGCGACCAAGTTCGCGAAAGCCATACTTGAGCATGATGGCCAGTGGGACAAGAAAATGGTCGATCGCTTCCTGAAATCCCAGACGGAACATCCGATAGACCTGAAAACGCCCATCGATGTTTTTATCGAATATCACACGGTGACGGTCGATGATGACGGGGAA
The DNA here is from genome assembly GCA_017441205.1 of Pseudomonadota bacterium. Classification (GTDB taxonomy): domain Bacteria; phylum Myxococcota_A; class Bradymonadia; order UBA4248; family UBA4248; genus UBA4248. The sequence continues at coordinate 14,826 of JAFRYG010000129.1, read as the reverse complement.
CCTTATTTCCTGGCCGACATTTACAAGATTATCAAGAATGAGATTTCCCCGCCGACGGCACTCGAACGACGCTGCAATCCCGCAACTGACCGCACGAGTTCGTACCGGTCCGGGGCAGGAGAGGATTCGGGACCATAAAAAAAGCACCATCCTCTATGGTTATGGGGAAGGATTCTGTAATCTTCATGCGTTTTGTGGTTCGCGGATTTATCTGACGGTCATTGGCATGAAGAAACCGCTTTATTGCTGTGTCCATCAGTCAATTCAGTCACATCATTTCCATATTTGTTGAAGAAAATTATGTCAGACGAAAAACATATTCATTCTCACGACGGCGAGTGTTCGTGTCATTCTCACGATGGCGAGTGTTCATGCCATTCTCACGAAGGTGAGTGTTCGTGTCATTCTCACGAAGGTGGGTGTTCATGCCACTCTCACGAAGGTGGGTGTTCATGCCACTCTCACGAAGGTGGGTGTTCATGCCACTCTCACGAAGGTGGGTGTTCATGCCACTCTCACGAAGGTGAGTGTTCATGCCACTCTCACGAAGGTGAGTGTTCATGCCACTCTCACGAAGGTGAGTGTTCATGCCACTCTCACGAAGGTGAGTGTTCGTGTCATGAACCTGGTCAGCGTAAGCATATTGCGACGCCCGGTTTTAAGGCTCAGGAACCGGACAAAGGGGTATCCCTTGGGCCGGAGGTTGAGCAGGAAATCGCGCAGGTGCTTAAGAAGCGGTATGCACGTTTTTTAGAGGGAACGGAATCATTCAGTGTGAAGACGGAAGTCTGTCATCAGTTTGGTCTGGTGAGTGCCGTGCTGACGAATCCTGCGCACACGACCCATGTTTGTGTGGAAACGAGCGTGGAGTGTGAGGAGAACCAGATCGATAATCCGATGGATGCCTATGACAAGGCGCTCGATGTGATGGATCTTGTGTGGCTGGATTATTTCGACAGCGACAGGATTTCACATTATCTGCCGATATGGCAGGCATACGAAATTGATTCCATGTCTGTGAATGTTCGTTTGGAGCATTCGAATCCGTCCTTGGATGATGAAGCGAGTGAATTTTTGAAGGCGCATGGTTTTTTGGAGGGGGGGCTTTCTCCGGAAGACTATGCGGATGATGAACTCGAAGAAGGGGATGAGGATTGATGCGATTCAAGCCCCATCAGGCTGCGCGGTCGTATGCTGCGGATGCAGCATAGAACGCGCCATCGCGCGGCGTATGTGCCACAGGCACATAGCAGCGCACAAAAAAAATCATTTTATCCATTTTGATCTGGCAGTCCTGTGACAAATCATTAGAATACGCGCGCTTTTTTGTGGAGCGTATCCGGTATACGCATCAGTGAAATTGAAATCAGCATAAATCGCATGTGCATCAAAATTGCGACTGGAATAGGCAAGTGAAGGGAAATCTGACTCGTATTGTTATTATATGTTTGGTTATGACAGGCATTTTTATGCTGTTTTCCCAAACATCGGGTGGTCATGAGACGACTCAGAAACTCAAGTATAGTGAGTTTTCGCAGGCTGTGCGCAATGGTCAAGTTGCGTCAGTCCAGGTTCAGGGTGACAAGATATCGGGAGAGTTTACCGAAGAGGCACAGACCGCATTTGAGAATCATGGTTCGTTCGAGACGATCGGTATATTGAATGCCGATATGCAGGATTTGCTTGATGAACAGAAGGTCAGTTACGAGTTTGTGGAGGAAGAGGACGATTCTCTTTGGAAGCAGCTTCTGATTTATTCGATACCGACGATCCTTTTGATTGCGGTATTTATCTTTTTCTTCAGGCAGTCACAGATTGGCGGTGGCAAGGCCATGTCATTCGGCCGTTCGAAGGCTCGCATGCTGACTCCGGATCAACACAAGGTGACGTTTGCGGATATTGCGGGCATTGATGAAGCGAAGGCGGATCTGGTTGAAATCGTCGATTTTTTAAAGAATCCCCGCAAGTATCAGAGATTGGGCGGACGCATTCCGAAAGGTGTTCTTTTGATGGGCGGTCCGGGAACGGGTAAAACGCTTTTGGCGAAGGGCGTAGCCGGGGAAGCCGGTGTGCCGTTTTTCAGCATTTCGGGTTCGGATTTTGTTGAGATGTTCGTGGGTGTGGGTGCCAGCCGTGTCCGCGATTTGTTTGAGCAGGCCAAGAAAAGCGGCCGTTGCATCATCTTTATCGATGAAATTGATGCGGTAGGTCGTTATCGTGGTGCAGGTCTTGGCGGCGGCCACGATGAGCGCGAACAGACATTGAATCAGCTTTTGGTTGAGATGGATGGTTTTGAAGCCAATGAAGGGATCATCGTGATGGCGGCGACGAACCGTCCGGACGTTCTCGATCCTGCGCTTTTGAGGCCGGGGCGTTTTGATCGCCGCGTGGTCGTTCCCAATCCCGATGTTCGCGGTCGCAAGAGCATTCTTGAAGTCCATGTGAAGGGCAAGATGATTGCGGACGATGTGGACCTGGATACCATTGCGCGTCTGACGCCGGGAGCTTCCGGGGCTGAGCTCGAAAACATCACGAATGAAGCCGCATTGATTGCTGCGTCGCGCGATGCCGAAGCCATTGAAATGAAAGACTTTATTGAAGCACGCGACAAGATTGCCATGGGGCGAGAGCGCAAGAGCATGGTCATCAGCGAGCATGAAAAGAAGACGACGGCCTACCATGAGGCGGGTCATGCTTTGGTGACGCTGCTTCTCGGCAAGGACGATGTCGATCCCTTGCAGAAGATTACGATCGTTCCGCGCGGACGTGCTCTGGGCGTGACCTATTCCGTTCCGCTTGAGGACAGGCTCTGCGTGACCAAGCGATATGCCATTAATCGCATTGCGATATGCATGGGCGGACGCATCGTCGAAGAGATCATTTTCAATCAGCTGACGACGGGTGCCGGAAATGATTTGGAACAGGCGACAAAACTTGCCAAGCGCATGGTGATGGAATGGGGAATGAGCGACGTCCTTGGACCGATTGCTTTTGGCGATCAGGATGAACAGCCGTTTTTAGGACGTGAGCTTTCTCATTCGAAGAATTATTCAGAGCATACGGCTCAGATCATCGATGATGAGGTCAGACATTTCCTGACTGAGGGCTATGAAATGAGCCGCCGTTTGATTACGGAAAATCTCGATAAGATTGAGCTTCTGGCCAATGCTTTGATCGAGTTTGAGACTTTGGATGTCGAAGACGTCAATGTGCTGCTCGAAAGCGGCATGGATGCACTCCGGGAATCTTTTAAAAAGCGTGAAACTGCCGAAAAACCTCGCGTTGCCAAGGTCGCATTTGAATCGAAACTCGCCGAAAAGATCAACAGCCTTCACAAGGATGAGCCGCATTCCGATGATGCGGATGGGAAGGATGATAAAGACGGCAAGCGTGACAAGGCATGGTGGGAAGAGGAAGAATCGTATGACAAGACTGGTACGGATGACGAAAAACAGAAAGACGATTTGCCTCCGATCGAACTCAAATAGGGAATGATTGCCGCTGCAATGCAGCGGCTTTTTTTGTCATTATGCAATTTGATTACTCACCTAAAATAATGGCCATCTGGAATATTTCTCCGGATTCGTTTTCATCTTTTTGCGAAGCTGATGGTGCAGATTCTTTTGCGCACGCAGAACGTCTTTGCAAAGAGGGGGCCGATATTCTCGATATTGGTGCGGAATCCACTCGCCCGGGAGCTGTTCCCATCTCGGAAGCGGAAGAAATCCAGCGTCTGAAGGAACCGCTTTTGTGGGCCAGAACGCATTTACATTGCCCGATATCTTTGGATTCGAGACATCCCGGAACGATAGAATGGGCGCTTTCGGAGGGGCTTGCGGATATTGTCAACGATATCGGAGCATCGGCTCGGCCCGGTGATGAACGGGATGGCAGAATTTATCGTGCTGCAGCCCGTGCCAATGCAGGTCTGGTGGTGATGGCATGGGAAGATCACAATGCAGAAATTTTGCCTTTTGATGTTTGCTTAAAAAAGATATACGAACAGTTGGCAATGCGCGTTGAATTTGCGGTAAATCAGGGAGTCGACAGGCGTTCGATCGTCGTCGATCCCGGGATTGGGTTTGGCAAGGGCATGGAGAACGATTTGCGATTAATTACGCATGCGCCGAAAGCACTTGCCGATCTGGGCTGTCCGGTACTGATTGCGCACAGCCGCAAGCGGTGTCTGGCCAGGTTGACGGGATTGGGTATAGAATCTCTTGATCTTCCGACTGCGATTGCTTCTGCGATGGCATTTTGCAGTGGTGCTGCCATGGTACGCGTTCATCAACCGGGTGATTCGGTGATTGCGCGTCAGTTGTTTCTTTCTTCCAGCCCTTCTTTTGTTTTATGATCGAGCAAATTATATCAAATTTTGAAGGCTTTACGGCGAGCGATGTCGTTCTGGCGATACTCGACATTCTCATCGTGTGGTATTTGTTTTATCAGATACTCATGCTGATTCGCGGAACAAAAGCCATGCAAATCCTGTTTGGATTGCTTGTCTTTGTCGTGCTGTATCTGATATCGAAGCCGGAATTGCTCGATTTGGGGACGCTTAACTGGATACTCGACAAGTTTATTGCATCCTTTATCGTGATCATCGTGATCATTTTTCAGGAAGATATTCGCCGTGGTTTGGGTGAATTCGGCAAGACGGGATCACTTTCGACATCTGCGACAGAGGACAGGCTTGGCGCGCCTGCGATTGAGGAAATCGTCAAAGCTGCATCCATACTGAGTGAACGTCGGATAGGGGCATTGATTGCGATTGAGATGGATGCTGCGCTTGAGCAGTACATGGTAGAGGGTATTAAGATCGATGCATCGATATCCAAGGAATTGCTCGTTTCGCTGTTCATTCCCTATAAGGCGAATCCGACTCACGACGGTGCAGTCATTATCCGCAGCCAGAGAATTGACAGTGCGGGTTGTTTTTTGCCGCTTTCGGCAAATGATCATATCGATAAGGCACTGGGAACCCGCCATCGTGCAGCCATCGGGCTGAGTGAATCGACGGATGCTGTCATCGTCGTTGTATCTGAAGAGACGGGGACGATTTCTGTTGCGCATTGCGAGAAATTGACACGAAAACTGACGCCCGATGCGCTTCGCGATTATCTGCACAAAATGTTCGTGCGAACCAATTCATCTCGCCATTCAACCGGTTCTTCTGCCATCATTCGAAGATATAAAGCCTGGAAAGGAAATCGATAATGAATACAGAAATCAATCGCAATCCATCCAGCACAGAAAACAACGTGCCCATCAGACGGCAAAGAACGCTGAAGGATCATCTGCTTTCCAATATTCCACAGAAATTGATTGCACTCGTGTGCAGTTTGATTCTGTTTGTCGTGGTATTAAGTGATCACAACAGAACAATGGTGGTTCCAAAGATACCGGTGGATATTCAGCTTCCGGATGGTTTTGTAACGATAGATAATCATCAGACGACGGTGGATGTGACCTTACATGGGCGTGCCTCGCTGCTGAATTCGATAAAACGCGATGATATCGGTGTGATAACGCTTCCTTTGCCGCCGAGGGACGGTAATATTCAGGTGACTTTGCTGCCGGAGATGATCAACTTGCCGGATGGTGTTCATATCGAAAAGTTTGAACCCGAATTTGTCGGCATTAACCTGGAACCATTGGAGCGACGGACAGTTGCGGTAACAACGGATCATGCTTTCAGTGGTGAGCTGTTGTCTGGCTATCAACTTGGTGAAGTTCAGATTCAGCCAGAAAATGTTGAAATTTCAGGTCCGAAATCTCTGATTTCAGAAATTGGGCAGCTTTATATTGAACCAATTGATTTGACCGGAAAGGGATCGACATTTTCAATCAATCGATGGATCATTTTGAATCGGGTAGGACTTCATGCTGAACCAGCGCAAGTTCTTGTGACAGTGAATGTCGTTTCGAAATCCAGACAGCATGTCGTATTGGGCGTTCCTATTGTGTCTCTCAACCTTTCGTCGAGTCATGAGTTCGTACCATCGACGATAGATCTGACGCTCGTGGGGGATGAGGAAGCGCTTTCAAAGATCGATTCTTCCAAACTTTTTGTTACGGTTGATGCCAGTCAGGATGAAGGCAAAAACAGTCATACACGCCTGTTGTCCGGCAATGATTTCAGTGTTCCAAATTTACCTGCAGGCGTGGGCTTTGATGAATCCAAACTGCCTTCTGTTTTACTGAAGGTTTGGGAAAAGCCTCAGGACAAACCCAATGATTTGGTGCAGAACCCAGGGAATAATAGTGCAGGTGTAGGAGATAACTGAGTTTGGGCATCCGAAAGATGAAGCTTCGATATCACATTCTGGCGGGAGTATTTGCCTTATTATGTCCCGGTACGGCCCTGGGAGCGACGGTTGTCGATCTGCCGCAGGTCATTGCACAGCTTTCGTCAGAGGATGAAAAAGTCGTCTGTGATGCACTTGAAAAAATGGGGCGCATTTGTGACGAAAGCTGCGTGACTTATGTAGCCGATATGATGCGGCATCCGAATGCAGACGTCGTTCGCGCGGCGTGCAAGACCGCGCAGGTCCTTGCCAATCCAAGACTGGCCCCTGCACTGCAGGAACTGGTGCGCAATTATCCCATGGATGATATCCGCGTCGAAGCCCTGAAGGCCCTGATGACGATCGGCGCAGGTTATGATGCACTTTTGCTGACCGTTGATCCTGAACATCCTGACGAAATCCAGCGCCTTATCATTCGTAGTCTTCCCCGGGATTTGGCAATTGAGAAAGCGGATGAATTCGCGCATCTGGCCGGTTTTCATGCGTACTCCACGAGTGTTGCGGCTGCATTCAGGGAACAGCCGGATCCGCTTTTCCGTGCGCTGCTTCGAAACGTATTGGGGGCAGATGATGATGCCCGGCACAATATGCTTCGAACGATGCTGCTTTTGGCTCCGGATTTGAAAGACAAACAGCTGACGGAATCCGAGGAACTGATATTTTGGGAAATTCCCAGGCGTGATTTGGAACTCGCAGCCTGTATTCAGGCTGAACGTTCGACCCCGGATGCAGTGCGCTGGATTTTGTCCAGAATTGAAGAAATCTCGCCTGCAGGTTTGCTGGATATTTTTCATCGTCTCAACGGTGAAGGGGAACGGCTTTTGGCGGATGCAATCGTCAAAGGTGAGAATCAGGAGTGGGTCGAAAAAATACTCGACAATCCAGCCATTAAACAGGAACTCATAGCTCATCTGCCCAAAGACAAAACATCGCAGGAACTGGCGTTGTCCGCACTTCGCGAAGAGGGGATGCATATTGCCGCGATCAGGACCCTGGCAATTTACGATGATGATCCTCAAATTCGCCAGATCATTGCGTCGGAGCTTGGAAATTCCGATCATCATGCTGCAATGGCAGCGATGCATATTATGATGCAGTCAGCCGAGTACATGCCGGATTTGATTCGGATTGTTGTGGAACATTCCGATGATGATTTGTTTGGAAGCAGTTATTTGGCCAGATGGGCGATATTGGCGGCAATATCGGGAAAACGGGTCACTCCGGAATTGTCCTGGAAAGAGCAGCTGCGTTCGGAGGCTCTGAATGTCGTATCGGATCTTCGGAGACTTCATGCAGAACCGGCGCTTCGGCTGCTGATTGCTTTGGGAGAACCGCTGCCATCGGTTTCGGCAGATGCATTCCGTTTGCTTCGTTCGGATATCAAACGGGCGCTTCTGGGGTCGACGGATATTGCTGAACTTGGGGTTATTCTTGAAGATGCTCTGCATGATGAAGACCTGTCGGTCGTGGCAGCTGCACTCGATACTTTGGGAAATCATCCGTCATTGGCTGAACCTTTTCGGGATCTGGATGAATGGCTGAAGAAGTGGATCGAGTCGGATGATGCCATGTTGAGCATTCAGGCTTCGGCGACAGCCGGCAAACTTGGTCGGACTGCTTGTATTGACGTTTTGCAGAAACGGTTGACTGATACCGATACGCGCGTTGCCTACAATGCCCTCTGGGCGCTTCAGCAGCTGCGAGCATTGCCCAATGAGCATTGGCTCAAAGCGCTTTATTATCGTGCTCCTGTAGGAATACTGCGGGAAAGACTGGGATTTTTGACGGGTCTTGATCCCAATCGCACGGAACGCATGCCAATGTCCGAACTTTATTCGAGGAAGCGCCTGATTCCTGGCCAGGCCATACAGATGACCATGCAGGATGAGCCTCTGGCTGGTCAGGATATTCCGGTGATTTTGGAAGATCAGTCGATGCGGATCCTGCGTGCGAATGTATTCGGAATCATATTTTTATAGTGTCAGATCACAGAAGAGATGTGCTGTAGTCCGGTTTTATCCTGCGTTAAATGAGCAACGGCCAGTCACGAGTCGGAGCGCCGACAGGCGATTTTTTGTACGCTTACGCGGCAGGGGGTGTTCGATTGTGAACACCCCCTACTACAGTTCACAATAGTCTACTCATTTCGTCTCTTTTGCCTATCGGCAATCGACTCATGATTAGCCTTTGTTCACTGGGCTCTGCGAGTTTTACCGTTCACCGAACGCTAAAACTCTCGGCCCCCCGCACGCTTCTTTTGGCAATCGTGGTTGCGGGTCGAATGTCCATCCATGGACATGCCTCCCTCGCCTCTCGCCGCCGTCCATGGCGGCGTAGTGATTCTGCTGAATACCAATATGGATATTCGAAACCATTGCAATAATGGAAAGTTGTTAGTGAATGGTGGCCTCCAACATCTCCATCCGCAGGCGGGAACAGGAGAATCCCCTCATTTGGGAATCTCGCAGAAGCAGTCTTTGGGAAAAAAGCGCATTCATCTTGAAAAAAACTATCTTTGGTAGTAGAGGCTACCAGCTCTTGTGTATTACAGGAGCATCCCAAATGTTAAACAAAGCTATTTTAGGAGAAGGGAAATGGCGAAACCTGTTGTTGATTCGAGTGTTTGCGTTGGTTGTGGCAGCTGCGAAGCCGGTTGTCCTGCAGAAGCGATTAAAGTAAATGATGATGGTGTTGCTGTCGTCGATACGGATGCCTGCGTGGAATGCCTTGCATGCATTGACAATTGCCCTGCCGGTGCCATCACCGAAGGCGAATAATTCGCGTCATTGCACAGTATAAGAAGCATCTGCGTTCTGCAGATGCTTTTTTTGTACCCTCAGTCCCCTTGAATTTGTGAGCAGACAATGAAACTATCCGAACTTCGCGAACGGGAAAACATCGATCAGATTCTGGAATCATCCATTAGAGATGCGATCGAAACCGACCGGCTTATCGATGGAATGGAACCCGGTACCAAAGAAGTTCAGCTCTTTGAACATCCTTTTTTTAGTGTGCTGGTCCCCCGGCATTTCTGCAAAGAAGGCAGGGAGTATTTATGCCGGCAGTACAGCCACTCCCCGCAGAAAAAATGGCAATTCTTTCAGCTGCCAGCCGTATCGTTGATGAGCCAAAAGCACATTTTTGACTCCATGCTTCGTCCCTCGGTACACCTCGGGAATGCAGCTGAGGATGAGCATCAAATGTGGATGCCGGGAAATCATCGCATTCGCAAATTTGATTTTGCCAGACGCATCATCCGTGTTTATCCAAAAACTGGTTTTTCTACCAATGGCATGGAAAAAGAAATTGAAATCCGCCAAAAATATGCCAGTCAGTTTGCATGGATTCTCCCGCTGACTGTTCATTCCCATACAAATGCGTGTTTTGACGAACCCCTGCTTGAAACAGTGCCCATCAATCGTCTGTCAAAACCATCCCATCAGACCAAAGCGACAACACAGGCTTCTGATGCACTAAAAGCCCTTCATCAGCTTCATAGGGAATCGATTTCCAGTCAGTCCTATATCGACATAAAGCACAGTCAATACGCAGCGGCAAAGGAAAGAATTCACAGACATTTCCCAGGCTTATGCTTTGATAATATTGAAAAAATTCTAAAAAAGGCAGTCGATCATATTTTGCAGATTCCGTCAATCACCCTCTCGATGACGCACGGTGATTTCCAGCCGGGTAATGTTTTGGTTTCACAGGATTCCGATGAAAAAATATGGATCATCGACTGGGAAGATGCAGGGATTCGGGCAAGTATCTATGATCCGATGACGTGGATTCTTAAAAGCCGCGCTCCCCAGGGAATCGGTCAGAGAATTTTGGATTTTCAGTGTTCCCCCAAAGCAACGCCTTTTGAACTGCCGATGGAACCTAAAACAGCAGTTGCTCTTTGGGTTATTGAGGAGTGGATCTGGCTCTTCGAATCGAGTTCCCGTTCTGGAATTGAAAAACTCCCAATGGGCATTTCGCAGCATTTTATGGAAATTGCCTCTCCTGAATTTCAGAATCGGTTCATTGCCGGATAAAGATATTCATCATAAAATCCGAAAATTAACTGGTTATACGATTTGAAGACAGCTATATTCCTGAACAGGATACTCTAATGGGGAGGAATCATGACAAAATACATCATATCATCAGTCATTATTGCAGCATTTTTATTGTGCGGATGCTCCACTGATTCATCGATCTCAATGGGTGACAACAGTTCATCGTCGAACAAGAAACCCGGCAAGAAACCTGATCCCGAAGAAGAAGAGCTGGATGAATTTGGCAATCCGGTGAAAGAATCGTGCAAAAAAGCTGATCTAATGACTTCATTATACCATTGCGGAGCATGCAACAACGAATGCGGTGCCAATGAAATTTGCAAGTCAGGCAAATGCGAATGTGGCTCTGAATTTGAATTATGCGGAAGCAAATGTGTTCCTGAGGGCAAATGTGAATGCACCCCGGACGAAACAATGGATTGTTACGATGGCCCCATTGGTACCGAAAATATTGGAGAATGCCGCGGAGGTGTTATCCGGTGTCTCTTTGATCCTGAGATGGGCTGTTATTGGGACAGCCAGTGTTCTGATCAGGTGATGCCGGATTATGAATATCATTGTGATCCCTCCAAACCGCTGAAAGATGCAGATTGTAATGGCGTCCCTGATTCCCAACAGGATGATGACAATGACGGTTTTCCAATCTGTGGGACAGATTCAAAAAAATTACTGGATTGCTGTGACAATACAAACATGTGCAATACCTCTAAGCCTGATTTTGTAAACTCGGGAAAAACCGTAGATTGCAAGGGGAATAACATTGACGATGACTGTGACGGACAAATTGACGAAGACGATGTCGATTGTGCATCCAGCACCGGTTCACCGGAATCATGTGCATTTCCCAGAGAATCATGCAGTGAAGTATCAGATTACAAACAATCCAACTCTGCAGCTCCGGCAGATACAGCCTATGCTTTGGCCAAAGCCATTGATATATGCACAGGCAAAGTCAGTGCTGGATCCAATCAACCGGGAATTATCGAAGCGAGTCTGTTTTCAATGCATACATCCAATTCCGGTGGGTTTGGTTTTCAATCTGGAGGATGTGCCAGACCAAATGATACCTTTGATCTTGTATCGGGAGTGCAGGTCAATATTAAAGACAGCATGAAAAGTATCAGCGGTGAATCGCTCATCTCGCCAAGAAGCGGCAAAACATTTATCATTCTTTCATCAGGCAGGGCTAACGATGCTTATTCGAAGGTCGGTACGTCAGATGTCTCCATTTCTAGTGGTGGAAAGATTCCGGAGCCGTACTGTTCAAAACATGCCCAGAGACTTGAATCCCATAAAGGGTGTGGCGGCTCAAGTAAGATGAACGATTCAGTTCATCTTCATCTCAGGCTCAAAGCGCCTGAATATGCACAGGGCTTCAGTTTCGACTTCCGCTTCTTCACTCGCGAGTATCCCTACTATATTTGTACATCGTTCAATGATTTCTTCCTGACATTGCTGACAGATGAAAAGGGGCAGCCTTTTGTCGATACCAATGACGACAACCAGATAAACGATGAAGATGGCAACATTTCCTACGATAAAGCCGGCAATCCTGTCTCCGTTAATAATGCATTTTTCACGACCTGTGCATCACCAAGATGTCATGATTATCAGGCAATGAAGTCCGTCAGCAAAAACGGATGTCCTCCGATTATCGAAGCATGTACCGATAATAAATGTGGTTCATGCGATGATGGACCTGACGCTCTGTCTGCTTACTATCCAAACCCATATTTGGGAAGCGGGGACGGCACAGTGGCACGCGGTGGCGGTACCGCATGGTTGACGACTAAAGCACCTGTAAATCCTGGGCAGGTCTTTAATCTTGATTTCTATATCTGGGATACAGAAGATCAAATTTTTGATTCGACCGTATTGATTGACAATTTCCAGTGGCTTTGTTCAAAACCTGGTGTTGGAACCGACTTTGCCCCTCCCATCGACGGCATCAACTAACAGCGTAAATCAGTTAAAAGCGGCCTTTGGGCCGCTTTTTTTGTCCAGTGTTCATAAATGAGCCTGATTAAACCAACGTCATCAATCGACAATTCATTAACCAAATCAATCATTTCTCCCCACATACATCGCATTCCATTCGCGAAATTCTCTGATGAAACATCAAATTCTTTGGCAACAGTTGATCTTTCGCCTACAATGAACGATAATCTGTACGGGTTCTTTTGATCTTTTGGAGAGTTTGCATGAATTCCTTGAAAAAATTAGCCTACGCTGTCTTTTTTGTTTTCCTGTGCATTGCCCCAATATTTGCCAATGCTCAGGATGGCACTGTTTCGCGTCTGCTTGATGTTCCAAATGTCGAGAATGACACATCCACACTGGCCATGACACTGGCTATTCGCGATGCGTTGAGCGAGGCTGGGCATATCGTCTTCTCTGAAGAAGAAATGGTAGCGGCTGCACAGAATTACGGATTTAGCAATACTTACTGGCTCTCTGAATCCGATATTGCCCGCATTAATGAAAAAGTTCGCCACGACGCAGTCGTCAGACTGAACTATAATAAGGGCGCCAAAAAATCCTCCATTATCATCTACATCAATAACGCCTACACCGGCGAGACAATGGCGGAACTCGAAAGAAGCCTGAAAAAAAAGGGAAAATTGACGCAGGATGATATCAAGGCCATTGTTAAAGGCGTCAACAAAATTACGGCAGATATCAAACCCATCGAATACTCCGATGAAATCACCATTACCATCACATCGACTCCATCGGGGGCTACCGTCACCAGAGGCATGGAAATGCTCGGCACTACACCTCTGGAATATAAAATGAACCCCATTCAGGGAGTTACTGAACAGTGGTCCATTGCATATCCTGACCGGGATCCTGTCTCACAACTCATCTACCTCGATAAAACCAATACCTACGATGTCAATATTCCGAGCGCAATCCCCAAAGAAGAACAGACTGCCAAAAGCAAAGGCGGCACTGGACGTCCCGTATTCTTACTCGGGTTTAATCCAAGTCCTACCATCCGAAAACTCGACTCAAAAGCTCAGGCCGGCAAACCTGTCGCCTACACAACTCAGGTATTCCCCGTTTATTCTTTTGATTTCGACTTCTTCCCATTCGGATTGATGTCAGATCCAGGTTATGTACAAGGACTGGGACTGTCATTCAGCTTTGGTTTTGGTTTACTCGACAGCAAACTCGCAGCCAATGGTGATGAAACGACGCATAAATGCAAAGCCGACGGAAACGCTATCTCCTGCGAAACAACATACATCCGATTTAATGCCGATATCGTCTATCGTCTCCTTATGCAAAAGAAAGAAGGCAAACTCAATCCCGATGGGCTTGCCCTCGATTTCCTCGTCGGCTTCAATCTTGCCAAATATACCATCAATCAAAATACGACCTATGTCGGTCATGATTACACGGGTATTAGATTGGGAGCACGCTTCTCTACTCCACTCGGTTTGCGCCAGCTGAGACTCGATTTCGGCGCGGCTGCCATCATCAACTTCGGACAGGGCGACCTTTCAAAACTCGCCAAATGGGGCAGCATCATCGAAAAGAGTTGGGGTATTAATGCTTCCATTCACCTCCTTTATGACATCTGGAAAGGCATTTTCTTGCGCGCCGGCTATTCGTTTACATTACTCAAGGATGACTTCGGCGGCGTCGGTTGTCTGGATTCCAACTGTCTGTTGCCAAGAAATGCCGAAAGCTCCGATTTCTACCACGAAATTCAGCTCGGTCTCGGATATATGTTCTACTGATTCACACATTGACCAATATAAAAAAGCACCTTATTCAGGTGCTTTTTTTTATGGGTGCTCGCTATGTTCCCAGATGCCTGGCTTCTGGGAACATACGCTTCGCTTTCGCGGCTATGCCGCAGTTCCTTTAAAAAAACTGCTCCAACCCTTATCCGGATAGATAATTCTGCCGGCATACGCCGCGAACTGTCGTCTGTCCCCGGTTCACACCAGAAATCAAATCACACCTGCAAAAAAAATCGTACATCAGAGTGAAACAATCGCACCCTCAATGGCATCATTATGTGTGAAGGAATAATCCTTCCCTGTTCATGAGGTGCAAAATGTATCCATCCGGGTTTGTGTAACAATAATAATCCCAGACATAATGTACGGACAACCGAGGGACGGTTTGCTGCATCATGATATCCGGACGCGGATGATGATACAGAAGTGCTGTACACGCTAAGCACATCGGGATGCTTATTTTTACGACGCTAAATGTCGGAAAGGCGGCAGTGTGCAAATTCGCTGGAAATTTTGGGTTGGACGGCGAGTCGGCGGGTGGGAATGGGAGCATGAGGTAACCCTTAGTTACCTACTATTATACTAAAACTACATTAAACCACATGTAGGTTTTGTGCTTAGAATCAGTAGGAAGAAGAGAGGTTAGGTGTTACCTCTAAGCTCCAATCTCAAAATTGCAAATGATCACGAACGAAATATCCACAC
>JAFRYG010000128.1 GCA_017441205.1 Pseudomonadota bacterium | reverse complement strand
TAACTCAAAACTCAAAACTCAAAACTCAAAACTCATAACTCAAAACTCAAAACTCACCGTTCTTCCGCCTCTGCTTCCTCTTTTTCCTCTTTCTTCTTTTCCTTCATCTTGTCCAGCAGGTACTTACCGTACCGGTTCAGCCAGATCTGACGGTAATCGTTGTCCCGTGTAGGATATACGAACTTCGGTGTCCAGTTGTATGCCGCGACGGCTTCCGCAACCGATATGTAGCCATTCTCGGCGAGTACTTTCATGATGTACCGCATCCGCTTGTGCCACCAGCGGCCGTTCTGTTCAAAGCCGAATTTATAAAACCTTCCCCCCTTGGATGGCGACACTTTAAGAGAAGCCAGAAATGCCCCCTCGAGCGGCGTCAAATCCTTCGGCTCCTTATCGAAATAAAACTTTGCACCCTTATATATGCCGTAGATATCCGGACCGAACTCGATCACATTCAGGTAAAGCTCAAAGATCCGAAGTCTGGGAACTACGCACTCCATCCGCCAGGCGATCAACGCCTCCTCGAGTTTTCGCGCAAGATTCTTCGTGCGGGTTAAAAACAGATTCTTCGTCAGCTGCTGCGCAATCGTCGATCCGCCATATACGTAGCGCCGCTGATTCAGGTTCAGACGAAGCGCACGCTCAATAAAGGCCATTCTCAGAGGTCCGTGGTCGAAGAAACGCTTGTCCTCAGTCAGGAACATCGCCGCCTTGACGTATGGCGGAATCTCTTCGAGCGGAACATAATGCTTCGTCCCGGGCCCCACCGTTATCGAATCCTCAAAATACGTATAATCCGTCGTAAACGTATATTCCGGATGATTGAGGTTTTCGACTTCATGCGGTGCCACGGATACCGGGAAACAGCGGTCCTCAAAACCGGATTCCCTGAGTGTCGCCGTCAGAGGATATTTCCAGGGGATTTTGCCCGAAATCTTCGGCGACATCGTCGTCCCGATGATCCGAAGATCCGTTATCGTCGGCAAAAATCCCTTCGGAATTGCCTTCGGGATGTCTTCGCACGGAATATCCTCGGCCCACAATTCAAATTCAATCAGGGGATCGCTGCGGACATTCGAAATCGTCACGAATCCGTTCGCAGTAATCGGACCGCTCCGGAGCGTCATCGGCTTTACGCTGAGCGAATCCGAAGCAAAGGAATAAACGGCCTCGATCTTTGCCGATGCATTGACATGCTCGACCAGGTTCGGACTTACCTTTTCATGGAAAAACGCAAACTCGCTGAAATCAATATCCCCGGAGATCTTAAAATCCTCGTCCGACATCGACAATGCCAGGTTCAGAGAAACTTCCCCCGCATTTTTTTCGGGCACAGGCATGTTGAGAATATGCAGAAAATCCGCCGAATTCAGCTTCTGAACATTGAATGCAACTTTGGGAAACGGTGAATCCTTGTCGTAGGCAACGAGAAAATCGGCAGACGCTTCCCGAACGTTAAACTCGATCTCGAACTTCTGGGTATCCTTGAACAATTCCGCCGTATTAAAGGATATTGCATCGAATTCATACGACGCCCCCTGGTTCAGAATCTGAATGCGGCCGTTCCTGATCCCCACTGCAGGCATCGACATGATTTTCTTCTGAAGTTCATCGAACGAATGGTGGATGGCCTCGAGCGTCTTTTTGGGAATCGGATTTTTCCTGACGGCCGGCTTGTTCTTTTTGACATCCTCCCTGCGCACGGACTTTTTGGGGGCCTCCCCCAAAAAGGATCCGGCATCCTGCCGCCAGAAACCGACCAGCCCAGAAATGACCGGATTATTGGCCGACTCGGCAGAGGCAATGAGTTCCGACAGATCGATCTTGAGTTCCGGCGATTCAATGCTGAGCGATTTCAAAGAATCCTTTTTGGGAATCGGCGTCGAAAATGAAGTCGTGACGCGCTCGATATAAACATTCGAAACGGTCTTGAACTCCGGCATATTGAATCCGGAACGTTCGAGCGTCAGTTCCAGACCGTCGCGGTTCAACGTTGCCTCCACGGCCCCGACCTGGGCTTCGATGAGCTTGTCATGACGGCTAAAAGCCAGCTCGATCCCCGGATTGGCCTGCAAAATAGCATGCGCGCTTTTTTCCTTCAGTTCCGCATCGATCGTCAGATCAAGCTCCGGAATGTTGCGAAAAGCCACGGGCGCTTTATCAATATCGATTCCGGGAATGGCCGCGGAGTGGGCATGCAGATGCCCATTTTTGAGCTCAGCGATGGATTCACCGCCATTCCAGGTTACCTGCTGCCCTTTTTGCCCAAGCAGCAGATAAACCTTTTCGGCTTTCAGGCTGTATTCCCTGTAAGTATCATCAAAACTGCCGCCGCCGATTTTTTCCGCATTTCCCTTTTCCCGAATGCTTTCCCAGGTCGCCGGATTGATACGCCCCTCAACCCGTGACGCAGTCAGATCGGTCTTAACAGGCATATCCAGCGTCATGGGCAGCTTGTCCAGGCACAGGTCATAAAAGCGCACTTCAGTGCCGCCCTTCATGATAACTTTGAACACCTCAATGCACATCGGATGCGAATAAACAGGCGCAAGCTCCGCCGTAGCAACCCCCTCAAACGGCGCCAGTTTTGCGGTAATCTTTTCGCACACTTTCTCGACAATCATCCGGCGCGCAGTGATTCCTCCCCAAAGCGCAATGGCAAATACCCCGAGCAAAATGCCGATAATGATTATGATCTTCTTATGCTTCATTGATAATGTTCATCCAATATTCATTCATGACCTGACGTCCGGCATAACAGCCGGCTCGCAGCCCATCGTTCTCAAATCCAGCAGCTGCCGAAAAATGCGCATGCAGGCACGCTCCGGAAGCACCGGATTTGCCGTCTTCGATGGAGCATAAATACCTGATATTGGATAATTTGTGGAGATTCTTATCTTTTTGTGCAAACCTGTCCCATCATCCATGGGTCGGGCGTATCGGCAGCGCCGATAGACCGACCGCCGGGGCGTATGGCCGCAGGCCATAGCCAGGCAACAAAGGAGCAAAAATGTTCATATTTCGATATCACCGTCAGTGGGTGCAGTGTCCGGAACTTCCGCCGCTGAAATATGCGCTCCCCAACGGCATCGTGGCTTTTGGCGGTGAATATTCTGCCGAATGTTTTCTCAAAGCCTATCAGCGCGGCATTTTTCCATGGCCTTCGGGCGATCCGGACGACCTGATTCCGTGGTTCTGTCCGCCGGAACGATTCGTCCTCGAACCCGCCGGCCTGCACATCTCACACTCGCTGCGACAGACCCTGAAACGCCACAAATTCAGCATCTGCGCCGATCGCGCCTTTCGCGATGTCATCCACCAGTGCGCCATCGCAAAACGACAGGATGACGGCACCTGGATAACCAAAGGCATGGAAGAGACGTTCTGCGCCCTTCACGAACTCGGCGTCGCACACAGCGTCGAATGCTACCTGGACGGTGAACTCGCCGGCGGCTTTTACGGCACATGTTTTGGACAGATTTTCGGCGGCGAATCCATGTTTACCAAAGTCAGCGATGCCACCAAGGTCGCGTTTGTCACGTTCGTCAAACGGGCACAGAAATTCGGCATCAAACTCATCGACTGCCAGTGCTATACCGACAATATGGCTCGCTATGGTGCGCACGATATCCCGCGCGACGACTACCTCGAAATGCTCAACCGCTATCAAAACCAGCCTCTGCCCGACGATTTTTGGTCGGGGCCATGGGAGTGCTCGCCTTGACGCGTCTGCGGCTCGCTTTTCGGCGCTATGCCTGCG
This sequence comes from Pseudomonadota bacterium, assembly GCA_017441205.1. Taxonomy (GTDB): domain Bacteria; phylum Myxococcota_A; class Bradymonadia; order UBA4248; family UBA4248; genus UBA4248. Next base: position 4,580 of record JAFRYG010000128.1, on the reverse strand, counting down.
GCATACGCGCCTCCGGGCGCGCTATCTGCAATACGCGCGCCCTGTTTTGGTATGGGATGCGTATCTAACCCATTAACCATCCGTACAAACGTGTCGCGACACGTCTCTCCCCAAATTCCGCAGTTTTCACTTCCGTGGGTTTCACCACCCTGATAGCGCCCCTTTGGGGCGTGCCTGATTTTATTATGCATTAACCGCAAATCATTACGCGTTATATATTACGCATTACCGGCAGCCACTCACTAAATGACCACAACTATCATTATAATAGTGAAATTATTGCCGAAATAGAGTAACCTGATGTAGGTGTGTGTAATCTCAGTCAAAAATAACGGTAAAATATTTGTGATTACAGGGAGTCACAGATGGAGAAATTAGCTTTAGGACCATTTGATTTAATCAAGCCGATTGGCAAAGGATCAATGGGCGTCGTCTGGGAAGCGGTTCACCGTGCCCAATCCCTGCCGGTTGCCGTCAAGGTACTGACGGCCGTGGGGGCCCAGGACGAAACATTCCGACAGTCATTTACCAACGAAGTCCGCGCTGTTGCCCGCCTTCATCATCCCTCGATTATACGTCTGCTCGACTATGGCGTGACGGATGACAGTCTTTTTGAGGCATCCGAAGGCCAGATTGCAAGCGGCAGTCAGTACTATGCCATGGAGCTCGCGACTGGCGGGACTCTGCCCAAGCCCAAGTCCCCGCTTCCCTGGCTGCAGATGCGTTTTCTACTTCTTGAGCTGCTCGATGCTCTTGCGCATGCCCATGCCCGCGACGTCATTCATCGCGACATCAAACCGGGCAATATTCTGCTCATGCACGAACATGATCAGTCGCGCGTCATGCTGACCGACTTTGGCATTGCCAAGGCTGTCGGAACAAAAGAACTGCCGGACGGCATGATCGCCGGCACGCCGCGCTACATGGCTCCCGAACAGATCCTTAACCTGACGCGGGATCAGGGGCCGTGGACAGATCTCTATTCCATTGGCTGTCTGGCGTATCTGTTTGCAACCGGCAGACGCATTTTTGATCACGCAACGGGAACAGCAGTCCTGCGCTGTCAGCTGCACGAAGAACCAGCCCCCGTTACCGGGCGCCATCTTCCCGAAGGATTTCAGAACTGGCTGTCCAAAATGCTCGCCAAAAAGGTTTCGGATCGTTTCGAGTATGCCGCCGAAGCCGCATGGGAACTCGTTTGTCTTCCGGTTCCCGAACTCCCAGAACCCGAAAAGCCACAATCCCCTGAACCCCAGGAGTCTGCTGAATCCCAGGAATCTGCGGAGTCTCCCGAATCCCAGGAATCTGCGGAATCTTCAGAATCTTCAGAATCCCCGCAGTCTTCAGAATCACAGCATAATCCGGCCCAGCCTGGTTCTCAGGATTCGTGCGAATACAATGTCGTCGAATTCAACAGCAACTCAAGCATCTTCAATACGCTCTATCATCCCGACCAGGTTTCACTGTCCGGAACCCAGTCCTGCGCACAAAAGGGCGACAACAGCGATATTGCCGAAGATCTGCTTGCAGACATGGGCGAAACCATGCGCATGGACTCGGAAGACATTGCCATTATTGCGCAGCAGACGGTTTCTGCGATGGACAACAAGGACGAGCCCAAACACGATCTTTCGACCCTTGCCGAGGTCTACCGTCAAAGAACGAAATCGCCAGCCATTATTTATGAGAATAAACGCATCGTTCCTGCTCCCGATACGTGGCGCCGTGAAGTATTCGAAGATCGCTTCGGGCAGCTGCTGGGTGCCGGACTTGGACTTTGGGGACTGCGGGCCATTCCCATGGTCGATCGGGATGAAGAGCGCGATATTATTTATAGTCAGCTGCTCAAAACCCGCGCAGATCGCGTCACACGCTGCATCGTCCTGGATGGTCCCAGAGGATGCGGTAAATCCCGCATCGTCGAATGGATGACCCAGCGCGCTCACGAGCTTTCGATTGCTCATACACTCAAGGCATTCCACTACGAGGATCACCTGAAGGTACCGGGTATTGCCAAAGCGATGATGTACTATCTGGTATGCCAGAATCTGACTCGCGACAAGGCTCTCAGACGCATTCAGGATTTCCTCGGCGATCACCATCTGGATAATGAATACGACGATGCCCTGCCCATGCTCGAACTCATGCAGCTGCAGGATGATCCGGAAAACCCGGTTCCCGGCATTCGTTTTGCGGATGTCGAAGAGCAGTATGCCGTATTGTGCCGGTTCCTGCGCAGAATCACCCATGATCGTGCCGCTGTTCTGTGGCTGGATGATGTCCATTATTCGAGTTACTCACTCGATTTTGTCGAATTCATGATGAATTCCGAGATGGCAAGGGACATTCCCCTGCTCATTCTGGCAACGTCCAGAAGTGAAGATATCGAAACGGGCTCGAACCAGGAAAGATCCTACCAGAACGTCGTTCAATGCGAGAACGTCACCAGGATCAACCTCGCGCCGCTTCCGCCTCAGGCGCATCTGGATCTCGTCCACGAACTCATCGGTCTGGACTCGGAACTCTGTGCTCAGGTGGCCCAGCGCACCAGCGGCATGCCTCTGTTCGCGATTCAGCTCGTGGGTGATTGGGTCGAAAGGGGACTGCTCGTCCCCGGCGAAACCGGATTCAAGGTAAAAGATGATGCCTCTGTCGCATTGCCGGATTCACTGCATGAACTCTGGCTCTCGAGATTAAAGCTCATATTCCGGGATCACAAAGTCTCTGTCAAAGCCATCGAACAGCTCGAAATTGCTGCATGTCTCGGCGCGCAGTTTGATGCAGATGAATGGCGAATTGCCTGCGAAATTGCCGAACTTGGACACAATGCCAAAACGCTCGAATGCATGCTCGCCCATCAGTTATTTGATCTCAAATACCCCACTATCCGATTTACGCACGAGCTTCTGCGCGAATCTTTGATCCGCAATGCCAAGGAAAATAATCGGTTCAAACAGCATCACTACATCTGTGCCGACATGCTCGAATCATATTTTTCCGAAGCCCTTACTTTTTATCAGGAACGCCGTGCAGAGCATTTGTTCTCGGCAAAAGCATACGAATCATGTATCGAACCTCTTTTGCAGGCAGGCATTATCCGCCGGCAGCGCAATGAATACAGCGTTGCCCATGAACTGTTCAAAAAACGCGATCTATGCCTCGATGCATGCTGTGCCGACGAAAACAGCCCCATTCGGGCTCTCGGCTGGATAGCCGAAGCCGATACCCTGCTTCTGGAAAGCAGGCTCGATGAAGCCGAACCTATCATCGAACGCGCCCTTGAGCTCGGCCTGCGGACGCGTTCTCCTGTCATTCAGGCACTCGCATACAAAGAAAAGGGACTGTTGCTGCACTACCACAACAACATCACAGAATCCATCGATGCCCTCATGGCATCCCTGTCGTTCTTCAACCAAATCAGCGAACGCAGGCGTGCTGCATACCTCAATGATCGTGCAGAAACGCTGTGGCTGATCGGACGCATATGTGACATGCGGCATGAACTGGATTTGGCCAGAATATATCTGCAGCAGGCCGTTGAAATTCAGTCACAGACCAAAGATCAATACGGCCTGGCCCGCTCATACAAATCCCTCGGAAACACATTCCAGCATGGCGGCCTGTATGAGGAAGCACGACAGAATCTCGAGTACGCACTGAATATTTTCCAGCAGATGGGCTATCGTATTTACATTGCCCACTGCATGAATGATATCGGCGAGATTTACCGGCTTGGTTATCATCAGCCGGAGCAGGCAGAAATTTACTATCGCAATGCGATGGATATTTATCACGGCATCAACCCCATCGACGGTTCGACGACAGTCATCAATCTCGTGCTTCTGCTTCTGTCCAAACAACGTTTCACCGAAGCCAAATCCCTGATTATCTCTCAGATTGAGATCCTCGAGAAAGCCGGACAGACCTTTGATCTCAACTGGCTTTATGCAGAGCTTTTGCCATGCTGTGCCGCGACGTTCGATTGGCCGACATTCGATCAGGTCGTTCTTCAGCTCGGAAAATTGCTCGAAGAAAGCATGGTCGTCGACGCAGACATTCTTTACTGCACCGAGATGGCTGCCGATCTTGCCACGCGCTATGCCTCCCAGGAACAGAGCCGTTTTTGCCGTAATATTGCGTTCCAGCAGGCGATCAAACTCAATGATCAGGCTGCCATCCAGAGGCTGCAGAACTGATTTATACGGAATGACGGGACTGAGTACCATCATTCCGGAATCTTTTTTCGGCCCCGAAAGACATAAGAACGAAAAAAGGCTCAATGCGATGCATTGAGCCTTTTTTGCGAACTCCGGAAGAGAGACTTGAACTCCCGACCTAGTGATTAACAGTCACCCGCTCTAACCAACTGAGCTATTCCGGAATAGAAAACCAGAGAGAGTAGCAGTAGTGCGTATGACCACGGATGTTTTGTGATATTTTGGCGCATTCCGTCGTCAACTGCCTTGAGCCTTTCGGTTACGACCTTAGGTCGCGCCCTCAAGTCTCTGCGTTGTTTCCTAGGACTGCATCCAAAATCTCCCAAAACCTTATCTATCCGTTAAAGGAGGTGATCCATCCCC
>JAFRYG010000127.1 GCA_017441205.1 Pseudomonadota bacterium | reverse complement strand
TAATAATAAACCCTGCGAACCAGATACAACAAGTCCAGCGCAGCGTCCCTCGAAGAGGGGGGACTTGTTGCATCTGAGAGCAGGGCAGCAAGGCGTAGCCGCGCTAGTACAATAAAAAAAATAGCTCAACACTCTTGACTTAAACCACGGTATCTACGGCGTTGAATAGTTACTAAAACGGCGATGACTCAGCTTAATTCACTTGTTACACCATATAATGATATACTCTGTATTTAAATAGACGGGGCAGAGGGTCAGTTCTGCATCGGCGGCTTGTGCAAGGACACAATATTTGCAAGGATAACAGGCAATGGGCGAACTTACTATTATGATTATATCCCATCGCCAGGCAAACCGCCAACGCAGGAACTTGAGGGGGGTTCTGGAATTATATTGAGTCTGGTATGCTCGTGGATGCCGATGAAAAGAGTTATGAATATAGTCTTTCGGTTAATACTGTCGAGGAGTGGTGTTGCTGTGACGAACATGACTATTATATCGGACGCAGTAAAAAACGTTGTTCACTGGCATCCGGATGCAGCTGCGGCAAAGAAAAATGCAGGTATGCCGAAGTTTGTGAAGATTCTAAATGCACTGATAATGACATAACTGAATTGTGTGGAATATTTTATGAATACGATATGGAATACGAGGGATTTCAGTATAAAGATTCAAATTGTTACTGCAAGGGTACCGTACACTCAATAACATCTACTGATTATAATTATGAATGTACTCCATTCGGTTGGCTTTGCGATGAGAGAGTATACGTAACTGAATGTTCCTGTGGAGATAAGGTGTGTTCTTTAGGTGAGTATTGCGTCATGCCTGGGGTATGTGCAAATCCGAAGCGTCCGTGACAGAAATGCCTGCGTGTTGCTGAAGCAACAGCAAGCATACAGAAGCAGCATATGCCACGGCACACAGACCAATTCACAACCGGTTAAAGGAAGGGCACACGGAAAACGAAAGACCACAGATAGCCCTTTCTTTTATCCATTTATTTGCCCATTGGTGTATCGTTTATCCAATTTTGTCATCCTTTTATTATGGGGATGAATGAACAAAACCAATGGGTACTGCTAAAATTTCACATTACAGAGACGTTCAATGGGACGTCTCTGCATCATTTTGGGGGCATGCGTTCTCCAAAAGTAAAGCCGCGTATTGGCGCAGCCAATAGCGGCTTTCGCAGTGCGTATGGCTCGGCGAGCCATAGCACGCGTCACAAGAGACGATAAAGAAAAAGTGGGTATAATTTTTGCTTAGTGGCGCGCCGGTTTTGTGCGTTCAAACGTCCAAAACAATATCAGGAATTCATCATTTAACCGCGCTGATATGCGCATAAAGGAATAATATGAAACGATACGTCGGGATTGACGTCGGGGCAGAAACGCTCAAGGTCGTTGAACTTCATGAGGATAATGGACAGATTACGATTGCTCGCAAGGAACGCATTGCACACGGAAAAGCGCCCGCAGAGGCGCTGCGCGCATCACTCGAACGGTTTTCATTTGATGGCATCGACGCCATCGGCGTTTGCGGGCGGCTCGGAAGACTGTTTAAAATCATGCAGATTCCCGAAAAACAGGCTCGCAGCGCGGGGTTCCGTTATCTGCTCGATGACAAGCCGGCTACCATCGTTTCGATTGGGTCACACGGATTTTCGGTGCTCGAAATGCGCGACGAAACGCACGAGATTTACCGCGAAAATACGCGATGTTCGCAGGGTACCGGCAACTTTTTGATGCAGCTCGTCGAGCGTTTTGGGCTCACCGTCGAGGAAGCCAGCAAGCTGTGCGAAGATGTCGAAGATCCCGCGCCGCTGTCTGGGCGCTGCCCGGTCATTCTGAAGACCGACATGACGCACCTCGCCAATGCAGGAACGTCGCATGCCCGCATCGTTGCAGGACTTTATGATGCCGTCTGCGAAAATGTTCAGGTGCTGATTAAGCCGGCGCTTTGCCCGCATCGCATGCTGCTGACCGGCGGCGTCATGCAGAGCGTCCGCATTCGCAGACATTTTGAGCGCTATTGCCAGAAATACGATTTCGAGATGCTGACGCTCGAAGACGATCTCGGATTGTATATCGATGCCATCGGCTGCGCGCGCCTCGCGGCTTCGCACGATGCCAAACCGACGACGCTCGACGATATTTTCTCGGTCAAAACCGAAAAACACATTGAGCATATTCAGCATATTTCCGAATCCCTCAAGCATGTCCGCAGATTGCCGCCGCTCAGGCGCCCGGCTGCTTCCGAACGCCCCAATGCACCGCTCATCCTCGGGTACGACATGGGCTCGACCGGTTCGAAGGTCGTCGCCATCGACGCCACCGACGGTACCATGGTCTGGGACGCCTACGAAAACACCAAGGGCAATCCGATTGGCGCAGCACAGT
>JAFRYG010000126.1 GCA_017441205.1 Pseudomonadota bacterium | reverse complement strand
CGTGTCTCAGTCCCAGTCTGGATGATCATCCTCTCAAACCATCTAACGATCGTCGACTTGGTGAGCCATTACCTCACCAACTATCTAATGGGACGCGAACTCATCCTCATGCGTGCGGCCAGAAGGTCCCGCACTTTTCCCCCACGCCCGGTTGGCGCGGAAGCTTATCCGGTATTAGCAGTTCTTTCGATCTGTTATCCCGGTCACAAGGGCAGATTATTCACGTGTTACTCACCCGTGCGCCGCTTTACTCGGAGACCGAAGCCTCCTTTCACGCTCGACTTGCATGTGTTAGGCCTGCCGCCAGCGTTCGTTCTGAGCCAGTATCAAACTCTCCAGTTTGATCTCTTTAGTATTTAGAGACGTCCGAACCGGACGTCCTTACTTGTTTTTTTATAGACGTTCCAAGGAACGTCTTTACAGGGTATTACCCATACCCCGTATCTTATTTAGGCTCGCACTTCTGCTTCTTGTTTCTCTCTCTTCTTCGGTTTTCAATCTTGTCGCAGAACCTTGCGGCTCCGTCGAACGAGGCGGCCTTATACGCGTACCAATTCATTCTGTCAAATATTATTTTTATTTTTTTGCATCTCTCGGTTCATGCTAAAAAACCTGCTTCTATAAATGAATGAAAAAGTCATATTCGCGTTTTGAATTCCGTTTTTGGCCTGTTTTATCCGGGTCGCAGTTTTTTAACCCGACAAAGGGGCGCATTCAGGCGTCCCTTTCCATTTTTTGGTGAAAATATGAAGAATAACAAAGACGGAACCCTTTTAGGACGTCTCAGCCTGCTCTTCTCAACCCCAGCCATTCGCTGGGCCCCCTTCATGCTTATATTCATTACCCTGCTCACAGGGGCTCTGGTCAAACCAGCCATAGATATCCAGAATGACGACGACGTCATCAAGTTCCTGCCTCAGGATGACCCCAAAATCGTCAAATTCAAGGATGTCGGTGATAAGTTTCACGGCCTTCAGATGGCCATCGTCGGTGTCGAAACGCAGGATACCATCTTTACACTCGAACATATTACGCTTGTTCGTCGCTTTGCTACCGAATTCAAAACGCTCGAATGCCACAAAATAGACGATAATGGTGACTGGATCATCGGCGAAGACGGCAAACCCGTTATGACGCCATGCGTAAGCAATACCACGAGCTTTACCGAAATCCAGGATATTGGCCATCGGGCTGATGACAAACTCGGCGGAGAAGAGGAAGCCGTCATTACTGATCTGGTCCCTCCATTCCCAATGCCGGGAACGCCGGAAGCCGAAAGCAAGGCCGAAGAAATCAAAGCAACGCTGGCCGACGTTCAAAAACACGTTCGTACGCTCGATCACGTCAACGGTTTCCTCGTCAGTGACGATGGCAAAGCTGCCGCCGTCTATGCCCAGGTCGACGATGTCAACGTTTCAACCAAGGAAGCTGCTGACAAAATCAGGGAACACCTCGTCAAAGTTCAGAGCGAGATGAATGCCGGTGACGTTGAAATCTACTACGGAGGCAGCCCCTTTATCGGATCATACTCCGCAGATCAGGCACGCAGTGACATGACCAAACTTACGCCGTTCGTCATGGCTATCGTTGCCGCCATCATTTTCATCACCACGGGGTTTTCCTTTGCGGCAACGTTCATTGCGCTCTTCAGCGTCGGCGTTTCCATCGTGTGGGTTATGGGCGGCATGTCATTGCTCGGATTCAAGCTCACGCTCATTTCCACATCACTTCCCATTCTGCTCATGGCACTCGGCAGTGCGTACTCCATTCATCTGCTCAATGCGATGCTCACAAAACTCGATGCAGGTATGAGCCGTAAAGAGGCCATGAAAGACGCCCTGATCCATACCGGGCCGCCCATCATCGTCTGCGTCGCGACTACCGCAGCCGGTTTCTTCAGTTTCCTCGCCATGGACGTCGACCCGATGGTCGAATACGGTGCTGCGATGGGACTTTCGACCATCATTATCATGATCGTCACGTTCTGGGTCGTCACCAGTGCATGCGTTCTCCTGCCCATCAAACCCCGATCCGGCGGCCGCGCACCCGCATGGGCAATCAATATCATCAAGAAAGGTGCCGATTCCATCTATCGTCACGGATATATTGCCGCCATCGTCGTCGCTATCATCGCCATCACCGGCGGTATTTTTGCTTCCAGAGTTGAACCTCACGGCGATAATTCATCGCTCTTCGCGGAAGGAAGCCTTCCCGTGCGTGCCGACGATTTCATGAACGACAATTTCGGCGGTGCCAACTTCATCCAGACCGAGATCAATGCCGATATCTCTTCGCCGCTCGTTCTGCGCCAGATTGAACGCATGACCGCATACATCAAATCCCACGAGCGTATCGCCGGCATTCAGTCCATTTCCGACGTCATCCTGCTCGTCGGCAGCTCCATGGGCGACGGTTCACATATCACCGAAAATTACAAACAGGCCAAGAACCTGACGGCACTCGCCTTTTCCAACGATGCAAGTGTTGCAATGGAACTTTCCATGTGTTCCTGCGAAACACCCGCCAAGAATGGCATCTGTCTGCCCGAATGCGTCAGTCCCAAAGACGGATCATGCCTCACGACCTGTACGCCCGATATGAACTGGCATCACTCCCTGATGCAGATCCGCGTCGCAGGAAAAGACCTCGAAGAAGGGGCACAGCTGGCCGATGACTTCCAGGAAGCCATGAAACCCATCTTTGCTCCGCGCATCGCTGTTCCCAGAAAACTCATTCAGAATAATGAAAAAGCTGTCAAAGTGGAGTGCGATGAAATCGCCGATCACCTCATGTGGATCTTCACGGCCTACGAACACAGAAATGTGCCCGAAACCGGAAAACCCTACGTCACCAAGCCCCTGACCCGAGAAATCATCGATGCCGCAGTATTCAATCTGAGTGTCGAACCCAATCGCGATGATATCCGAAAGGCCCTCAATATCAATCTCTTCGCCGATCCGGAGAATGCTTTCGTCGTCCTGGATTACGAAAAGGCAAATCTCGATGCCATGACGGATACGATCTTTGCTGCCGTCAGCAATGGTACCTACAGTGAGGATTTCCTCTATACCGTCATTCAGCCAGTCGTCGAGGACGAAGAAAAAGAAGATGATGCCTTTGTTCGCGAAGGCGTTGCATTCGTACACAAACAGCTGCTCGACGTGCGTGTCGAAAAGAACCGCGTCGCAAGGGCTGCCAAACTCTTCGAAATGGCCGGTGTCACCAATCCCAGCCTGAAATTCGACGAACTCGTTAAGAGTGCCATCTGGAGCCTGGATGACCAGAACGTCTTTCTGCCCAAAAATGAATTCCCCGAACTCCACGAATCCTTCGTCGAATTCCATTCCCCCGAAATCGCAGCCGATATCGACAGCGCCATCAACAGTGCATCCGCTTCGACGCGCGAAGCCATCGATGAAATTCTGGGACAAAAACTCTTTGATGTCGCTGCCGTCTATTACTTCGATCCGGCCAAACTCAATCGTTCAGCACTCGCCGATGCCATCACGGCCGCAAAGCAGAATGGCACATTCAGCAAGGACTGGCTCGCCGGCGAACTCCACAAAGCCATGAAAGTCGGCGAAGACATTGAAGTCATTCCTTCCGGTTATCCCATCATTTACCGCGCCATGAATGCTTCTGTCGTCCACAACCAGATCGTCAGCCTTGGATATTCATTCCTGATGGTTCTGATTTGTTTGATTCTGTTCACCATGAGTCTGCATACCGGATTTATTTCACTCATTCCTGCAGTCATGACCGTTCTCCTGACCTTCGGAATCATGGGCGTTTTCGGTCTGGGACTGGATGTCGGCTCTTCAATGATTGCGGCCATTTCCTTGTCGGTCGGCATCGACTACGCATGTCACCTCGTATGGAAATTCGGACGGCCGCAGAAAACGCTCGAAGCTTGCAAGGCCGCGAGCGATCACATGCTCGAAACGACGGGGTGGGGTATCGTCATCAATGCCCTCGAAATCGGCCTCGGACTCAGCGTTCTGTATTTCGGCGACCTGCTTCCGATGCGCAATTTCGGCGTTTTGACCGGCGTCGCCATGATTGTGAGCGCCATCGCATCCTTGCTTTTGCTCTCGGGCCTCATGCGCTGGGCGCGCATGCACTCATCCCGAAAAGATGTTCTCGTGGGTGAAGGCATGGCAGCTGAAGCTGCCATCGATCCTGGTGATGCCGGCGATTCCGCAGATTCCGGCGAATCAAAATAATTCACTTAGGGCCGCAGCCTCTGGCTGCGGCTTTTTTTTGCCCTGAATCATTTCAGACAGTTCCGGAAATCATTCTGGTTCAAAAAAATCGTACATTAAAATGAAACAAATGCATCCTCGATGGCATCATGAGGTGAGGAGGAATGATCCTTCCTGTTTTGAGAGGTGCAGTATGTATCCATCCGGATTTGTCTGACGATTAAATTCCCTGTGACATAATGTACGGCCAGCCGAGGGGCGGTTTTACTGCGTCATGATATCCGGACGCGGGTTCTGACGCAGAAGTGCTGTACATGCCAGGCACATCGGGATGCTTATTTTTACGACGATGTTTGTCGGAAAGGGAGCAGTGTGCCATGACCGTGCGTATTATGGGTTTGGACGGCGAGTCGGCGGGCGGGAATGGGAGCGTGAGGTAACCCTTTAGGTTACCGATAGTATTATCCAAATTCAGATATGCCACATGTAGGCATATTAAATAATTGGGAGTTGGGAGTTGGAAGTTGGGAGTTTGGAGTTTG